>NZ_JBGFCE010000021.1:0-25359 GCF_041205415.1 Falsihalocynthiibacter sp. BN13B15 | reverse complement strand
GCTCTGGACATACAACAACGAGCGACCCAACATGGGCATCGGCGGCATCACACCCGCCATGAAACTGAAAATGGCCGCGTAAATTCTACGGCTGGACCCCATTAAAAATGGGGGGATTACCAACCGAGGCCACCTTGGCAACAATTCCTATAAACAAGCACGCAGATCATTTGCCGCAGTTTCGACAGGCAGGCATCTTTGCACGTCATTGTGGGCAAAAACGTCATCGGAATGCATGAGCCCGATGACGTCCCCAGTACTGCGCGCGATGCCCCGATTGATGGCATCGTATATTCCCGTATCTGGGCCGCTTTCTAGACGGGTTCGACTGTCTGAAATGGCGTCAATTATCTCTAATGTGCCATCCGTAGAGCCGCCGTCTTGGATCACGTGTTCATAGTTTTCAAATGACTGGTCCTGAACGCTTTGAACCGCCTCATCAATTGAAAGTCGCCGATTGTGGACGGCTGTAACCACGGAAATTTTCATGCTCTAAGTCTATTTTCTTTTTGTACGGCCACGTCGCAATAGCCTGTTTTGCCGAGTTTTCTGAGGTGATGGCGCAAGCAAATAAAACTGCGGTTATTGGCCTTGCCTACAAGGTGCTTTCGGATAAGTTTTGGGCCCGTCTAGGAATCCTCTGAGCGGTCTGTGGCGGGAGCAGGTGCGCGGGTGGCGGCACTGATTTCGTCGTACAATTCATCTGACAACTCATAGGTGATTGCGTCAAGGGAGGGGGCCAGTTGTTCGACAGAACGGGCGCTGATGATCGGATGGGTGATGGCGGGATTACGTGCAACCCAAGCAACGGCAAGAGTCGCCGCAGAGATGTCTATTTTACCCGCGATTTCGGAGAGTTTGCGTGCTGTCTCGTGCATCCAGTCATTATTATATCGCGCGTTATACGTTTTGTTTTCGGCAAGTCGTCCACCCAATCCATTGGAATATTTACCCGTGAGCAATCCACCACCAAGGGGCGAGTATGGGGCAACATTAAAGCCTTCGCTGGAGGCCATTGGCAGGATTTCTACTTCGACCTGTCGTTTCACTAGGTTGTACATCGGCTCAAGTATATCGATGCGAAGTCCGTGTTTTTCAGCGATATTGGCCGCTTTCATTGTTTGCCACGCAGAAAAATTCGAAACCCCCAGATAGCGAAACAAGCCTTGCTCCTGAAGCTCAGCAAGCGTTGAAAATGTTTCCTCTAGAGAGGTGCTATCGTCCCATTTGTGTAGATATAAAACATCGATCACATCCGTCTTTAAACGTTTGCGGCTTTCGTCCAGCTGGGTGCGGATGTAAGTAGAGGCGGCTCCTGCTACAGGAGCGCATTTGGTGGCAACAACAAGGTTGTCGCGTTCCTTGGCTGTAAATTCACCTAAATATGTCTCGGACAAACCGCCCGTATAACCATAGGCCGTATCAAAGAAATTCAAGCCAGCGTTCCGACTTGCTTCAAATAATTTCTGACTCTCTTTCTTGTCCGCTTTGCCGCCGAATTGCATTGTTCCAAAGGAGTATTTCGATGCGGGTGTGCCATTGGCAGATGTAAGGATAAGCGGTTTCATTGTAATTCTCCAGTATTCTAAATCGTTTTCTTTAATGGGCACATGCAATTGGTTTGCAAAAACTATCCGAACGGGCCCAGCAAGTATAGCTTGCAGTCCCGTTATTTAGCATGGGTTCTGAAAAAACGGGGTCAACTAAGTGATTGGCAGAAGAAGGCTAATTGCGAAGCGAGCTATACTTTGTAGCTAGGCAATAAATGAAAAGCGTCCTTGAGCGCGTCACCCCAACCAGTTGAAATGGCCTGATACACCAAATCCTCACTATCGATCCGCTTTTGGCGGCTGCCATCAAAAGAACCCGTTTCGTAAATCTGAAGGTCCAGCGGCAATCCCACGGATAGGTTGGATTGGATGGTGGAATCAAAGGAAACCAAAAGGAGTTTTACGCAATCCTCGAAGCTCATTTTGGGATCAAAAGCGCGCACCAGAATGGGTTTACCGTATTTGGTTTCGCCAATTTGAAAAAACGGCGTGTCGTCCGTTATTTCGATAAAATTTCCCGCAGGGTAGATCATAAAGATTGTAGGTTGGCCGTCACCGATTTGGCCGCCGAGAATAATGGATGCGCCAAATTGGTCGTCGGAGGTTTGGCCCGCCGGAGAACTATCTGCAATGACCTCTTTCAAGGTGGCGCCCACAAGCCGCGCGACCTGAAACATCGTTTCTTGCCGCAGGATGCTCGGGTCACGGTCCTCAACGGTTTTTGAACGTTCTTCAAGCAAGCTAATCAAGGATTGAGTCGTCGCAAGATTGCCCGCAGTCATGATGGTAATGCAGCGCTCACCCGGGACGTTCCACGTAAACATCTTTTTGCTAACAGCAAAATTGTCCAAGCCCGCGCTGGTACGGGTGTCCGACATGAACACGAGACCTTTTTCCAGCCGCATACCAACGCAATATGTCATCTTTTCCACCTTAGGAGAGTTTAAGCACTCTCTCTATTGCTGGACTTGTAAAGATACAATCAATGTTTCATCGGCGGCACCTTGCCGTAACCCTTCAACGGGCGCGGCGTCGCGCGCGTCGCGGCCGGTGGCAATACGCACATAGCGTTCATCAGGTGATATCCCGTTCGAAATATCAAAACCAACCCAGCCTAATCCATCGACATGGGCTTCCGCCCAAGCATGGGTGGCGTCTTGGTCAACAATATCGTTCATCATCAAATAGCCACTGACGTAGCGAGCGGGAATGCCCGCGACCCGCGCAGCCGCAATGAAAATTTGCGCGTGATCTTGGCACACACCGCGACCGCCCGTTAACGCGGCCTCCGCCGTTGTATTTGTTTCTGTGACGCCAAATTGATAGGTGACAGCCGTCAAAATCGCGCGTGAAAGTTCGTGCAAACCATCAAGTTGTGACGTGTTGTTGCTGACGACCTGCGCCATCGCTTGAATGGCTGCGCCGGGTGTGGTCTGGGGCGTGGGTTGTTTGAAATGCCACAAGGGCGCGCGGCCATAAACCATGCCCAAAACGCCATTTTCGGGCTTGGTCAGGACAGTGCCCTCAGCGCGAATAGATAGCGCCTGAGCGCCTGGCTCGATACTGAATAAATCGACATGGTTTTGGTAGTGATCCAAATACTGCGTCTCGTGCTTGCCACCCGTAACGGTGATGTCCCAATTTAGAACGTCTTGCAGGCTTGAATTGAGCGGCCGCAAACGCACTTTTTGGAGCGCGTAGACCACGGGTGTGCTGTATACATATTCCGTTTTATGGGCGATTTTAATTTTCATTTATCCACTGAACCGGTAATCGATTTCGATTTGCTGGGCGAGTATAGATGTATCTTTGATTATATTCCCGACAAAAACGTGCAGCCCTTCGTCGAAAATGGAGGAAATGTCGCGTTTTGTTGTTTTTGCAAGCAAGGCATCCGCCAAATCATGCGCCCCAAAGCGGCTTTTATATTGATCGCCAAGGTCGTTGAGGTTTTCAACGAGTTCACCCGCACAGAACGCGAGCGAACGTGGCATTCGGGGATCTAGGATCAAAAAGCTGGCAATCGCAGGGGCTGTAAAATCATCGTCTATTGCCCAGCGAAAAGACCGGTGTGCGGATACGGACCGCAGGATCGTTTCCCACTGAACATTGTCCATTCTACTACCGACAAAGGAAGGCGAGGGCAGCAAGGAATAGTATTTCACGTCAATGAGCCGCGCGGTCGCGTCGATACGCTCAATTGCAGTACCCAAGCGGCAAAAATTATAGATATCATTGCGTAACATGGTCCCGTAAAGGGCGCCGCGCACCAGTCCAGATTGCTGGCGAATAGTAGCTAAAACGCCGGACAATTGGGTGACGGGGATTGGGTCTTTTAAGAGCTTGGCAAGTAGCATCCATGTATCGTTGACTGCGAACCAAACCTCAGATGTTAAGGCCGTACGTGTTAGGCGGGCATTGTCCCTTGCGGATTTGATTGCCGACAAGACGGAACTGGAATTCGTTGCCTCGCGCAGTAAAAAATCGGTAACGCGCGCGCTGTCATAGCCATCATGGAGCGCTTCATAGGCCGCTTGATTTGCTGAGCTGACAATGATGGATTTCCACTCGGACTCCGCATCATTTGAACGTGTAAGGGCAATTCGGAATCCAGCTTCGATGAGGCGCGCTGTATTCTCCGCGCGCTCCAAATAGCGGAACATCCAATAGAGACCACCTGCGGTTTTTCCTAACATCTAGTCTTCCAATACCCATGTGTCTTTGGTGCCGCCGCCTTGTGAAGAATTCACAACCAACGAGCCTTCTTGAAGGGCAACGCGGGTTAAACCGCCGGCCGTGATGCTCACACCTTTTGGGGACATCAAGGCAAAGGGCCGCAAGTCGACGTGTCGCGGTGCGAGGCCTGAATCGGTGAAGATGGGCACAGTCGAGAGCGCCAAAGTTGGCTGGGCGATATAATTGGCGGGACGCGCTTTTAGCTTCTCTGCGAAATCAGCCAGTTCTTGTTTGCTCGCGGCGGGGCCGACCAGCATTCCGTACCCCCCAGAGCCATGAACCTCTTTGACGACCAAATCGGCAAGGTTCTCCAGAACATATTTTAAGGTATCGGGCTCTGAGCATCGGTGGGTTAGTACGTTTTTCAAAATCGCGCGCTCACCAGTATAGAACTCAATAATATCAGGCATGTAGCTGTATATCGCCTTGTCATCCGCCACCCCCGTTCCGGGGGCGTTTGCGATTGTAATATTTCCCGCGCGGTAGATATCCATGATGCCGGGAACCCCGAGCATGGAATTCGGATTGAAGGTCAGCGGATCGAGATATTCGTCATCCACACGGCGATAGATCACATCGATCACTTTATAGCCACGCGTCGTGCGCATGGCGATATGCCCGTCGACAACCCGCAAATCATGGCCCTCAACCAGTTCAACGCCCATTTGGTCCGCAAGGAAACTATGCTCGTAATAGGCTGAGTTATGCATTCCGGGTGTGAGGACCACAACACAAGGCCTGCCTGAACAGGAGGCGGGTGCGGAGGCTTCGAGCGCGCGGCGCAGGTTCTTGGGATAGTCGCTGACCTGCTGAACTTTGATCGTGCTGAAAAGCTCTGGGAACATTTGCAACATCGTCTCGCGGTTCTCCAGCATATAGCTGACCCCGGACGGTGTGCGCGCATTATCTTCAAGAACAAAGAAATCATCCTCGCCCGTGCGCACGATATCGGTCCCCGTGATATGAGTATAAACATTCCCTGGTGGGCTAAAATCAATCATCTGCGGCAAGAACGCATCGTTTTGGGCGATCAATTCGGTCGGGATGATCCCCGCGCGCAGAATTTCCTGCCGATTATAAATGTCGTGCAGGAAGGCATTGATCGCAAAGACGCGTTGTTCAATGCCTTTTGAAAGTTTGGACCATTCTTTATTGTCCAAAATTCGCGGGACCAAATCAAACGGGATCAAGCGTTCTTCTGCGTCGGATTGACCGTAAACATTGAAGGTGATCCCCGCACGGCGAAAGAATGCTTCCGCCTCTTGAGATTTTGTCATCAGGCCATCTGCGTCTTGGTCTTTGAACCATTTATCATATGTGCTGTACGGGCTACGCGCAGTGGCGTTCGAATGCATTTCGTTGAAGCAGGGGCTTTTAGATGTCATTCCTAAACGTTAGCGCCGCTTACCCAATCATAGCAATGCTGCGTATATTGTCGGCGTCTGGATATACCTTTTTCGATTAAATGTTCAGCAGAATGCGCTGAGTGGCCTTAATTTTTTGCCGAAATGGAACTTTGTCGAGCACTCAATGTGGCGCATATTTGAGGCAGTTTTATCGAGCTAAATCGCCAGACTACAGTAGGGCCCGTCCAAGGATGCGCCCTACGTCCTTCGCTTTACCAACAGCTATTCCAGATCATGGTTTGGCAAAGACCACAACGGAACCAGCACCAAGGGCAGTCCTTTAAGTACCCCAAATGAGGTGGCATGCGCGAACAGTTCATCCACGCGATTGACGTGGTGCCAACCATCTTTGAAGGGTCTGGAATTTCTGCACCGGACTTTGTTTATGATCCTAACCTCGGGAGGCCGGTTGGCGGGATATGGGGTCTACCTTCTCAAACGCAAGATCTAAAGAAAACCCTGCCGATGATCCTTCAGTGGAATGAAGCCTTTGACATTTGCTCTGACGCGCTGACGGGTTTGAACGATGCGGAATACGAACCGCTGTTCAAACTGACAGCCAAGGCCGATAAGTTGACGGACAAAGCTGATCGACGCGATGCAAATTGCCAGCGACAACAAGTAAAATCAAGAAGTTCGGCAAATTTCGCGACGGTATGACGGGAAGAATTCCTAGGGAGCGTAGCGCGACTGTGATCTATAGTTTACCCGTTGATGAGTGCAGCTTGGGGCATAGCAATTTGGAGACTGCGAAGTTAGGATGAAGTCACACGGATGTACTCCGTCCCGTTCTTTTTGATTGTGAGTTTCCTACATGGCACCGCCCAAAACCCCCTCCAAAGACACCTCCCTCAATACTTCCGTCGAGGAATCGCAGTCAGACGCTGTTGCGCGTCGCTTAAAGGGCGAATTTGTTCGTGGAGTAAGTGGCTTTCGAAGCGTTCTGGAGGAGGATCCTGACTTTCCCGCCGAGCCAAACCGCTACCACCTTTTCGTCGCGCTCAATTGCCCATGGTGCCACCGCGTGACCCTCGCAAGAAACGTCCTTGGCCTCCAAAATAGCATCACCATGGACGTGGCTTTTCCTAACCGCACCTTAGAGGACGATCCCGTCGCGGCCAGCCTTTGGGAGTTTAATCCGCAACGGATCGCAACGCTCACGGGCGCGCCGCTTCCTGAATGCACCTCAGAAACCGCAACGGGACGGCAGTTTCGTTTGGTAAAGCAAATCTACGAAGCGGAGGGCGCATCAGAAACCAGTGTGCCGATCCTTTACGACAAGAAAACCAAGCGCATTGTGGCAAATGAAAGTGCCGAGATTATACGGATGCTCAATAGGTACGCAGGGAAACTTGGCAGTACACTGTCCGATGCTGACCGTCCGGATTTGTACCCGACGGACAACGCGCCCCTGTGTGATGAGATCGACCGTCTAAACCACCAAATCTACGTTAATATCAACAACGGAGCCTACAAGGCGGGTTTCTCTTCGAGCCAAGACGTCTACGCCACGGCCTTCGTGAATTACTTTGAGGCGCTGGGCGTGTTAGAGCAGCACCTCGCAGCAGACAATCGCCCCTACCTGACAGGTGAAACCTTTACGGAAGCTGATCTGCGCCTGTTCCCGACCCTTTTTCGCCATGACCCTGTGTACTATCTGCGGATGAAGTTGAACGGGGCCATGATTTTGGACTACCCGCATCTTTGGCGTTGGCTATGCCGTGTCTATGCACTTCAAGGTGTCGCGGACAGCAGTGCGCTGGTGCATTGTCGCCAAGGATATTTTGGACGGTCATGGAACAATGTGGTGCCGCTGGGGCCGTTTCGTCCGATGACCTACCCCGAGGCCTTTGCGCACCCAGAACTTGCGCGTTAGGCCCCCCGAAAGTAACCAAATATGCGTTGATTAAAGCATTAGCGCCTTGTTCACGAGATCGTCTTTGCCAAGATACTTTGAGGCATCGACGCCCCGCTCCTCCAGTGCTTCGACAAGTTCAGTCTCGCTCAATTCCTTAATCGCCTCGGTGGTCATTTTCAGGAAATTGATCTTGCGCTTGACCGGAGGGTTTGTCTCGCCAAATACGCTGCGGTTTTCAAAGGCAAACTCCTGTGCATATTTGCCCATAAAATGGGTGAGGAACGTGTTGATACTTGGCCGAACTCTTGGGTCATCGGTCATGTGTTTTGCCGAGGCGTCGAGGGACTCCAGCATCAGTTTTGACCAGCGCTCAGCCCCTTTGTCATTCATTAGTTGAATCGCATTATGCGTGTGATGAAAGTTCAGCCGGAATTCCGCACCGTGATAGAAGGGGCCGCCGCCCATCACATCAATCCACATCGCCGCTTGAGTATTTATGTGGTGGTCAATGCCGCCAACGCGGGCAAAAACCGAGGTAAACCATGCTTCGTCCGCAAAGACACGCTCGTAAAAATCAGCAACGATATTGACGATCCGATCCTGCCCCAACACGGAATACAACTGCCAGAATTGAACCGGCTTTGAGACATCATTTGCTGCCGTAAGCGAGACGATCTGGGGAAGTCTGTGTGCGTCGGGCGGAAGCACCTTTTTGGTGATCGCGGAGGTGATGTAATCCCTTTGGATTTTTTCGGACATATAGCCATGCCGCGTTGGAAATCGGGGAAACTCAAATTTGGTCACAAGCTTGTCCTTTCGCACATAGATATGGGAATGATGTGTTCGTCGGATCTATATAGGGAGCCTGACACCGCCTTAACAGGGGGGCAATTTTTGGCCTGAGTACGTAATCGGGCAGCACCAAGGGTGGTACTGCCCAAATTTTGTGGGGTGTATTGATAGCTGAACCGCTACAAAGCGACGCCGAAAATCAATCCAGCAGCAGCAGTTGCGACCATGGCGAGTGTGCCCCAGAAGATCACACGCAAGGCGCCTTTCACGATCCCAGCCCCTCCGACGGACGCGCCAAGTCCACCCAGCGTCGCAAGAGCGACAAGCGTTGCAAGTCCAACAGCGATTGGCACCTGAGACACTGGCACTAATGCGGCGACAATCAAGGGAGCACCCGCACCGATGGCGAACGTCACCGCTGACACAACTGCAGCTTGAAGAGGACGCGCAGCAACCATATCGGAAATACCGAGTTCGTCCCGAACATGCGCGCCAAGGGCGTCTTTTTCGGTGAGTTGGATGGCAACTTGGCGCGCCAAATCTTCATCCAAACCACGCTCGACATAGATACGGGCCAATTCTTCAAGTTCGGCTTCGGGTGCTTCCACCAACTCTTTGGCTTCCCGCGCGATGTCAGCCTGCTCTGCATCTGATTGCGAACTGACAGACACATACTCGCCCGCCGCCATAGACATCGCACCCGCGACGAGGCCCGCGAAGCCCGCGATCAGAATTTCGGGGTGGCCAGACCCCGCCGTTGCAACCCCGATAATCAGGCTGGCCGTTGAAACAAGGCCGTCATTCGCCCCCATGACGGCGGCACGGAGCCAGCCAATGCGATGCACAAAATGTTCTTCGTCGTGTCTTGAAATGCTCATTTGGGTTGGCCTTTTTGCTCTTACGATTTGGGGCGCGTAACGTCTTGAATTGCGGCCAAGGTAGTTTCTCGTGGTTTGATCCTCAAGGCACGAAGTGCGTTCAGAATAACCGCGACGTCAATTACTTCCTGAAACAACGCGCCCTGCACAGGCGAAAGGTATCCAAAGGCCGCGGCGATCATCCCCGCAAAGGAAAGGCCAATCCCCGCAATCACACTTTCCAATGCAATCCGCCGCGCGCCCTGCGCCACCTCGATTCCTGAAAGCAGGGGACTCAGGCGGTCAACAAGAAGCACCATGTCTGCCGCCTCGGCGGAGGCCGCCGTTCCGCGCACCCCCATCGCCACGCCAATGTTCGCCGCCGCAAGAGCTGGCGCGTCGTTCACGCCGTCACCAACCATCATCACCGGTCCGTTTTCGCGCTCTGACAAAACCAGACGAACCTTTTGATCGGGCGTCAAATCGGAGCAAACCGCGTCAAAGCCCAACCCCTCGGTTACTGCTTCAGCAACGGCGCGCCGGTCGCCCGTTGCGAGCAGGATACGTTTGATGCCCGTCCGACGAAGCCCTGTCAAAAGCTCGGAAGTGCCCGATCTCAAAGCATCGGCCATCACCAAATGACCCGCCAATTGTCCGTCCACAGCAAGGGCCACAA
This sequence comes from Falsihalocynthiibacter sp. BN13B15, assembly GCF_041205415.1. Lineage (NCBI taxonomy): Bacteria > Pseudomonadati > Pseudomonadota > Alphaproteobacteria > Rhodobacterales > Roseobacteraceae > Falsihalocynthiibacter > Falsihalocynthiibacter sp. BN13B15. Next base: position 15,484 of record NZ_JBGFCE010000021.1, on the reverse strand, counting down.
GGATAGCGCCCGGTTCTTGAGTGGCCGCGCTAGAACTTGATGCTCCCACTTGCTCCATCACAAAGTTTAACCCGCCAACAAGAACGCGCCGCCCGTCAACCGTACCGCGAACACCATCGCCGGGTGTCTCGACGATATCCCGCGGGATCGGCAAAACAATATCGCGCGCCTGCGCTGCGGCGACGATTGCCTGCGCGATGGGGTGTTTGGACCCTTGATCCAAAGCCGCCGCAAAATAGAGAATTTCGTCTTCCGAGAAAGCGCCATGGCTTTGGATCGACACAATCTGTGGGCGGCCATCAGTGAGCGTGCCTGTTTTGTCGAGGATCAGCGTTTGAATGCCCGCCAAAGCTTCCAGTGGTTTGGCACCCTTGATCAGGGCGCCGTAATGAGCGGCGCGCGACAATCCCGCCACTAAGGCAACAGGTACTGCCAAAATTAAAGGGCAAGGCGTCGCCACAACCAGCACGGCCACGGCACGGATTGGATCGCCGGTGAACCACCATGCTGCAGTTGCCACCACGACAGTCACCACCAGAAAAAGCAGCGAATAGCGGTCTGCCAATCGTGCCATCGGCGCTTTTGATTTCTGCGCGGCTTCGACCAATCGAACGATCCCAGCATAGGTACTCTGTGCGGCGGGGAGAGTCGCGCGCAAGTCATAGGCCTCGCCGGAATTGGTTGAACCGCTCATGATATCGTCGCCGCGCGCAAGACGCACAGGCATGGCTTCGCCCGTCAAAGCGGATTGATCGAGCATCGCGCGATCGCTCTCTAATGTCCCATCGACGGGGGCAATATCTCCCTGCCGGATCAGGAGCAAATCGTTGGGTTTGATATCGTCCAGCGGCACCTCGTCCAACGCGCCGTTGCGATGCCGTGTTGCGGTTCGTGGCACGCGCGACAACAGATTGCTCATCTCGCGCCGCGCCCGTCCTTCGGCAAAACTTTCGAGATAGGTTCCACCCGAATACATCAAGGCCACGACGGCAGCGGCGAGAGTCTCCCCAAAAACAAGGGCCGCAGCCATTGACAGCGCAGCAACGATATCAAGTCCAACTTCGCCTTTTCGCAGACTACGGGCTATCTCGATGACAAGGGCGGCAAGAACCGGAAGCACTCCAACTGTCCATGTGTAGGTGGCCAGCTCGGTGAAATCTGCCACCAAAAGTCCGAGACCAGCAAGCAGGCCGACAAGCGCGATTGCCAAAAGGACGACGTTGAGGCGATTTGAGATCATAAGAATATCTTTCCCGAAAAAAGCCATACTCCCCCGTTGATACAGGCCGCGAGCCGCTTCAAGTTTGGAACGAGTCTAAAGTCGAATTTTCAACCCTTCAAGCAGTCCGCTTTCCCAAACTAAAGTGGACTGCAATGATTTAGCAAAGCGCAGATTGCCGCATAGCGGTGACGATCCGCACCCCAAAAGGGGTTTTGAGAATGGGGTTACTGAAGTTTCGAGGTGCCAAAATTGAGGGAGTCCGTGACGGCTTTCACCAGATCTTTTCGGCGCACAGGTTTACTCAGGCGAAAATCTTCGGCGCGCAACCCGTTGCCGTGGACGGCGGCCTCGCTGGCATAACCCGTCATGAAAACGACGGAAAGATTGGGGTAGTCTCCGCGCAATGCTTTTGCGAGGGTGGTGCCCTGAAGGTTTCCGGGCATGACAATATCCGTCAAGAGCAGGTCAAAGGTAGGTTTGTTCACGAATATTTTAAAGGCCTCATCGCCATTTTCGGCGGCCGTTACCTGAAAGCCTTCCCGTTCTAGCAATTCGCAAATATTCTCGCGGACCCCTTTTTCATCTTCCGCCACAAGGATATGTGCTTTCGCCTTTTGGTCTGCAGAAATCTCAATTCTGGGCTTCTCTGGCCGGACACTATCCGACCCTAATGCGTGGAAATAGAGCTTGAATGTCGTCCCGACACCGGGTTCGGAATAGACCTGAATTGAACCACCCGATTGCTTGATAAATCCCTGAACCATTGGCAATCCCATGCCAGACCCCTCGCCTGGACCTTTCGTCGTAAAGAACGGGTCGAAAATATTCTCCAATGTGGCGCTCGAAATGCCGACCCCCGTATCACTCACCGCCAGCATCACATAGCGGCCAGGTCGAAGGTCTTGATCTTTAGCGCTTATGTAGTCTTGATCAATCCGCACATTCGCGGTTTCAATCGTTAGTTTTCCACCTTCCGGCATCGCATCGCGCGCATTTAGAATGAGGTTAAGTAGGGCGCTGATGGTTGTGCTTTTGTCTGCCTCAACGGGCCAAAGCCCCGCTAGCAAGGAGGTTTCGACCTCAATGTTTTCCGGCAGCGTGCGGCCAATCCAATTGCGCGCGCTGCGTGTAACATCGTTGATATCAAGAACCGTGGGATCAAGGGGCGCTTTACGGGCAAAGGCCAACATACTTTGCGTAAGTTCGCCGCCCCGCTCCGTCGCTTCAAGGCAGTTTTCGATCATTTCGCGCAAATCGTCCTGCTGCAAATCCTCCAGCATTATCTCCAAGTTGCCCATTATGATCGCAAGGATATTGTTGAAATCATGCGCAACGCCCCCCGTCAGTTGCCCGATACTTTTTTGCCGCTCCGCCTGTTGCGCAATTTCTGTTTGCCGGCGAGCTTCTTGTTCCGCGCGCACCTCATTCGATACATCCAATGCAATACAATACCACGTTGTTAGACCCATTTTATTCAAATGGGGGCGGCCGCTTACATGGATCCATTTTTCCTCGCCTTGTGGCGTGCGTGCCTTCCACCGTCCAGTCCAAGCCTTTCCTGTAGTTTCGGAACTAAAAATGGCATCTCGAAACTCCTGCGTGTGTTCTGGTGTGAAAATTTTACGGAAACTATCCATGTCATGTTCAATTTCGTGCCCATGCATGCCCCACAATTCAAAACATCCGGGGCTTATGTGCCGTATTGTGCCTTTGCGTTCATTATCGAGTTCGAGTTCAAAAATCACGCCGGGTACTGCTTCGGCCACAGACTCCAACCATTGCTCGGCCACGCCTCTTTTAAGATCGCTCGCCATGCGACGCTTTGTTTCTGCGACCAATTCTGCGTTTGTTTCCCTCCAATAGTTGAGACGAAACCCGGCAACCAATATTCCCAGAAGGGAACTTACAACTGAAATGAAAATAAATCCGAACCAATTGACGGGATTTTCATGGTAGGTCGCTATGTCAATTATGGGAAGTTGGCCGCCATTTAAATAGAGACGTGATATGGCGAAAGTGCCACCCATGGCTGCCGCAAGCGTTAAAAAACCAGGGCGAACACCCCAAACCACAGTCACGACAATCGGTAGGACCGCCAAAAAGGACAAGGTTGGTGCCGCTAGGCCAAACCGGACGACACCCAGAAGGCTAAGTCCAATAAGAACGGCAATCGCAAGCGCAAAAACGTTTAGCATTGGAAAGCGTTTGCGAAGTAGCAATGCGGCTACAAAAAGCATTGCCAACAACGTTTGGATTGCAGGCACAACGCCCCATCCGTACTGATAGAACCGAAGAACCATTACCACAAACCCGAAGAGCGTCACCCACAACATAACACCCACGAATTTCTCAACAACGCGCGCTTGCTTTTGTGCAGCTTTTGACGGGTTTAGATCTGGAGTATTCTCTGTGTGATCCATTCGAATACTTCCTTTTCACGGTTTTTTTCAAGGAGACGCTATTATCCCGATTAGGGGCAAACAAAAATCAACAATTCTAGAAACTATTTCAACCGATAGTTGATTGTGCGGCTTTCTGGTCGACACTTATGCCAAGAAACCCCTTTGAATTGATTTATTAACGTCAATTTTCAAAAATGCGGTGATTTTTGACTTTCTAATCGCTGAGGACCCTTGCAAGACGAATGTCGGTATTCGGCAATTGTACCTACTAGGCGCCTCTGCGATGATAGGCTTCGCTTCAGGGAGGCACACGCATGGAAAATCCAACAAAATTCGATCAGAGCCCCCTTTATCGGTGGGTCATTTTGGGCGTGTCGATGGTGATCCTTGCGGTGACGATGGGCCAGCTTGTGAATGGGTTGTCTGTGTATTTCGTGCCCATCGGCGCGACCGAAGGCTGGAGCCGTGGCGACATCGCTTTGATCAACACGTGTGGGCTTTTGGGGCTTGGGGTTGGCTCGATCCTTATGGGCTATGCTGCCGAACGTTATGGCATCCGCAAGGTTGTGCTCTTTGGCATTGCCGCGACGGGGATTGCGATTACCGTTGCCTCGGGTGCCACGGCACTTTGGCAATTCTATTTGCTCTTTTTCTTGGCGGGGGCGCTGGGCGGCGGGGCAATTTCCGCACCGCTTATGGCACTTGTCGGGAATTGGTTTGTGGTCGGCGCGGGATTGGCAATTGGGTTGGCGTCGGCAGGGCAAGCGCTGGGGCAAGGCGGCGTGCCGTTTTCGGGAGCGTTTTTGATTGAGGCGCTGGGCTGGCGCGGGGCAATGATGGCACAAGGGTTGATTACCTTGGCCGTTTTGTTGCCGCTTGGCCTGTTCCTGCGCGACCCACCCGTGATTGCGCATAGTGCCAAACTCTCTGACGAGACTCCGTCCGGCTTACCAAATAGTGTGATTACCGCGTGGATTTCCTTGGCGGTGATTTTCTGTTGCACTTGTATGGCCGTCCCCCTGATGCACCTTGTTCCCCTCATCCAAGGGCGCGGATTTGAAGCCCCTCAAGCGGGTAGCGTTCTGTTTGTTATGCTGATGGTCGCGATACTTGGCCGCCTCGCGTTTGGCAAACTGACCGACCTTATCGGTGCGATCCCCTCCTACTTTCTCGCGTCTGCATGGCAGACCGTGCTGGTGCTTGGATTTGTGTTTATCGACCGTTTGGATGTGTTTTATCTCTACGCGATGATTTACGGATTTGGCTATGCGGGCGTAATGACAACCATCATTGTCACCACTCGCAATCATACGGCACCCGCCCGCCGCGCGTCTTCCCTTGGGATCATTATGGCGTTCGCTTATGCGGGGCACGGGCTTGGTGGCTGGCAGGGCGGATACTTTTTTGACCTGACGGGCAGCTACCATTGGACCTATGCGAATGCGGCCATCGCGGGCGGCATCAACCTTGCGATTGTTGCCGCGCTTTGGATCACAGTGCGCAGTCGTGCACGGGTGGTGGCTGCGTAACTTAGGCTTCTGTCGGGGCTAACTGCGCTTCTTTCACGGCGATTTCCGCCATTGCAAGCATTGCTTCGCGCGTTTGTGCGGCGGCGATGAAACGGCCGTTGTGGCAAAAAGTTGCGCCAGCAACACCGGAGGCGGCTTCAAGGTCCGCATTGGTGAGGCCCGCCCATGACGCAGGCAAATCGGCCCGCAATTCAAAGCCCTCATCGTTAAGGCGGATACCCATCAACGACCAGTCTTTGCCGCGTGGGTTCACAACATACAAAAGGTGATCAGCCCCCGCCTTTTTCACTGCGGAGCGGTAAGGCATGCCCATGGGCAGTTCCAGAATCTTGCTCTCGCCCGCGGCGACGATGGCGGTATGAACAACAGTCTCTGCGCGCAGTTTGGCGGCGCTTCTGGCGATCCGAGCCTCTACAAAAACACGGGCCACATTAAGCGCCGTGTGGAAGGCTTCGGTTTCGGCGTCTTGACCCGTCACATCAAACACAGGTTTGAGCGTTTCGAGCAATGCTGAGAGCGTAAGTCCCGCGAGCGGCCCCGCGATGGACGGGCTAAGCGCTCCGTTGTCCACCAAATCGATTGGCAAAACAAAGCCCTTGTCAAACGAGGCAAAAACCAAATCCAAATCCGCTTCAGGCACGCCCGAAGCCATCAAATAATCGCGCCCGTAATGCTTCCAAATCAGGCCAAAAGAGCTGTAGGGTTGTTCGTCGTCCCGCAAGGGGGCATCGCGTTGGTGGTGGTCAAAAATCCGAAGTTCAGCATTGTAGGAGCCACCCACATCATAAATAATTTTGTCTTCGCTTGGGGTAATCCATTCGGGCGCGCGACTGCGCATAATTTCGGCTTCGGGAAAGATCCGCGTCAAAATCACACTTGAGAGCAATTCATCCGCATGGAAACCACCGGAATGGGTGACTAGGTAAGTTGGGGTCATTTGGAAATCACTTTGCAAGTTTAGAGAAGAGGGCGCTTTGAGCGCCGTAGATAAGCCACATACGGGCAGGAAATCAACAGGGGCCGTGAAAGAAAGCTTAGGAACCTTGGTTGCCGAGATCGTGCCCAAACGCGCGGCGGGGCTGGCGTTTTAGTCCCAAAATAGCCCCAATTGAAACGCGCGGTTGCGCCTTTTTCAAGTGGTGCGCAATCTCGGTCCAGTGGCGATCAATCTCAGATTCGGGCGCGGCTGTGGTCCCGTAACGTGCGTGGGTTAAGTTGTGCAAGGCGGCCTCTAAGGCATCACTCTGTTCGAGGTTGTCCACTAGGGAAAGTAGGCGCGTGAGATCGTATGCTTGAGCAGCCTTCCGCGCGCTCCGAAAGGCTGCGTGGGGCGAGTTGTTATAATTCGCCCGTAAACGATGCCTGATCCTCTGAAAGCGAGCGCGGGCAAATCGGGCCCAAAGCAACCAGAGAAGCAAAGCGAGAAGCGGGGCAACAATAAGCGTTCCGATCAAGTTTTTGTCCAATGATCGTTCGACAATATTGGGTTGGGTTATGGCCACTGACAGGCCCGGAAGGTCGAGTGTTTCGATGGAGTTGGTTTTGAGATTAAACCACTCAAGCGACAGGTCCGGAAGAACGGCCGTGCCCGCAGTTTGCGCAATGTAAACCACGCGTTCCTCTCGCGTTCCGGACATGACACCGCGGTTGGAAGTCTCGGTCACCTTGGGGTCTTGCGGGTAAATAGCGACCCCCTCGATTTCTTCGGACCCCAAGAAGGGCGGTATGAAGAGGGGGGAAGTGCCATCAATTTTGACAATGATTTTGCGCTCAATCGAGTCGCCCACCGCGATGGGGCCTTCTTGCGGCGTGAGGGACTGCGTTACGGTCAGGCCCTGCGCAAGGAGCGGCGGGTTGAGGCCTTCAGCGCCTTTGGGCAGCGTGGCGTTTATTGTCAGTTCGGGTGTTTTCCCCTCAAAGGTGACGTCTTGATTGGTTTCAGGGGACACATAGAAAAGGGTGACACTTTGGGCGGGAATTTGCATTTGTCCGGCGACCATTGGGTACATCCGATAGGACCGCGTGATGCCCGACCACGTAGTGCCATCGATGACCTTGCTGGTCGGAGTAGTGGATCGCTCGGGCAGGCGAACAATCATATTTTCGGTCTCAAAGCTCGGAAATATCGGTGGTTTCGGCATGTGTGTTGGCACAAGAACCGTTACGCGCAGCACGAAGGGTTGCCCGACGGTGACGGCTTCTTCTGAAAATTCGGTCGTGATTGTTGGGGTCTGTGCGAAAGCCGCGCTTTGGAATGCCAAGAAAAGGAGCGCGAGAAAACCAGCAAGGAGCGTGCGCATCATGGGTTCCCCTCTGACGTTTCAAGCATAAATCTCGTACGTAGAAAATCGCTCACATCCGTGTCAACGCTGCGCATCCATTGTTCATCCGTTAAGGATGCTGCGGCTTCTTCGCCGCGTTCGATCTGTGTTTCTGCGCCCAAGCCGCTCTCGTTGTCAAAAATCGTTTCGTCTGCCCCAATGCCCGCCTCTTCGCCAGTGTCCGATTGCGATTGGGTGCTTTCCACATAGGCCACGATGGCTTGGGCGACGATCAAATTGTGTTGCGCCGCTTCATTGGTAGGGTCGCGTTCGAGCGCCTTTTCAAAAGCCCGAACACCGTCGCGATATTTTCGATTTCGCAGCAGCGCCATCCCCTCGCCCAAAGCGCCGTCGGACGTTTCAATTCGGGAATAGGCTTCTGTTGCTTCCTCATATTGCCCACTAATAAAGAGCGTATAGGCCCGCCATGCGGGGTCTTGGAAATGGGTCGCGGCCTCTGTAAAATCTTTGTTCGCATAGGCCATTTGACCCTGCTGGTCCGAAGTGAAAAACCAATCTTTAATCACGTCGGCCTGTGCGCTGCGCGGGAAGGGCAGCATGAGCAACAAGACTATCGCCCATTGCATCGTCCAGCCGCGACGAAATGTGAGTAAAATTAGGAGGGCAACGGGCCACGCCAAAATCCATCCGCGATCATTCCACGCTTGGGTTTCGTCTTCGAGAAGGGCTTTGCGATAGGCCGAAAGTACAGTGCGCTCAATTTGCTTAATATCGGAATCGTCGACGCTCATGTGGACGACATCGCTGTTGGGAATAGACTCTAATTGCGGTATTTTGAGTGTTTCTGGCCCAGCGATAAGGAAAACAACGGGCGCGCGTTCGTCGGCGTTTTCGGTGAATGCGGTCAGATTTGCGGGGTTAAAATCGTCCAACACAAAAAGGATCGCGCCAGGCGTTTCTGCGCGAGAAAGTTCCGTTAACGCCAGCGTTAGAGCCTCATCCGCTTGGTCGCCTTCCTTGGGCATAGTGGCTGCCGAAAGGCCTTGCAGGTAGGAGCTTATGATATTTGGGTCTTGGGTGAGGGGCGCCACGCGATGGGCGGAACCCGCGTAGGCAATCAGGGCAGTTTGCGCCCCCGAACGTTGTTTTACCAAGTCGATGATCTTGAAACCTGCGCGTTGGAGGCGAGAAGGTTGCACATCGGTTTCTTCCATCGACGGAGTTACCTGAAGCGCGACGACAAGCGGGGCGGTTTGCGCCAAAAGAGGGTTTGGCATGCGGCTCCAAGTTGGGCCCGCGACCGCAAGGGTGAGCAAGGCAAGCGCGAGGGCCAGTGTGTCGATTGGATAAAAACGGCGGTCTTCGTTGGCGCCGATCAACAGGGCTTGGGCCAAATGCGGCGCGAGCCCCTCGGTGAGGGCTTGATCGGACTTTTTCTTGGGGCGAATGATCCACCACAAGCCGACGATGACGGGCAGCAATAAGAGCCATTCGGGGCGGAAAAAGTGAAAGACCTCAAGCATTTTTCTGCTTTCGTTTCGCTGTGAACACCAACCAAAGGAGGGCAGAAAGGGTAAGGCAGAGAGCAACCCCGAAAGGTATATGTGAAAGCGGTTCGCGCGGTTGGAACTCTGCACTGTCGATGACACGCGGATTCAACGCATCAATGGTGTCGTATATTTCGCGCAACCCCTCGGAGTCGTCGGCAAAATAAAACTGGCCATTCGCGCGATCTGCGATTTGGATGAGAGCGTCGGTATCCACTCGCGCTTCGCCTTCGCCGTCTTCTTTGCCGATGCCGATTGTGTAAATCGAAACGCCCTGACGTGCAGCAATATCGGCGGCGTTGATTGGGCTCATACGGCTGTTTGTGTCGGCGCCGTCGCTAAGGAGAATGACGAGTTTTTGGTCAACATCTCTGCCCTGAAACGTGTTCAGAGCGAGGCCAATTGCATCGCCGATGGCCGTATGTGGCCCGGCCATGCCGACTTGTGTTTGGTTTAAAATTTCCGCCGCCGTTTCGAGGTCTTCGGTGAACGGGACTTGCAAATAGGCGTTGCTGCCAAAAACGATGAGCGCAATGCGGTCACCTTGCCGTTCAGCAATGAAATCACCGACAACTTGCTTTACGGCATCCAGACGTTGCAGCGGTTTTCCGTCAGAGCCAATGAGGTCGCGTTCATCCATCGATCCCGAAATATCGACGGCAAGGACGACGTCGCGCGCGGAGGTTTCAATCGTGATGGGATCCCCGAGTTTTTCGGGCTGGGCAAGGCCGATCACCATCAAAACCCAAACGAGCGCACTGGCCATAAACTGCAGTTTTGTATGGCTGCGGACAATGGCACCGCTGGAATGGGGCATATCGACGGCTTGTGCCATCGAGCGAAAGAATGGCACTCGTAAGGCGGAGGAGCGTTCCTGATAGGGTGGCGCGAATTTCCAAACCAGCAGAGGGATTGGGAGCAGGAGAAACGCAAGGGGCAGGGCGAAAGATAGCATTATGCCCCTCCTCTTTTTTGCACTTTATGAGAGGTCACCCATTCTTTGGCGCGTGCGGGGAGGTCGCTGGGCATGTGCGTGGATTGATAGGGCGCGTGGATCAGGGCTGTGCCCGCAGCGGTGTCGGTGAAAAGTGGTTTTCCTGCGGTGCTATCGAGAAAGGCGAGCCAGCTGTCACCGATCAAGCCTGCCACATCTTGCCTTGGGAAGGCCGCCAGTGCCGTTTTGCGCAGGACATTTGCAAGGGCAGCGGGATCATCGCCCGCGCGTTTGAGGGCGCCGATAGCCGCGCGCCGATAGGCATTTTCGCGTCGGTATTCGAGCCAAAGATTTAGTAGAAATCCAAGGGTCGCGCAAAGTGCAATGCCCAGCCAAATCCAACCGACCGTTTGGGGGAACATAGAGATATCCGCGGGAGCAGCAGGCGGAATGAATTCGTCGTAAAGCTCGGACAGGCTCATCGTGGAAAGGTCATCGCTCATTTTGGACCCTGCCTTTTCCCCAACAACTTAAGGAGTTGCGGCAGGGTGTCTTGGGAGCAAGTTAAGGGCAAGACTGGCAGGCCAAATTTATGCGCGAAGGTCATCAATTCTGCCAAACGCCCCGTGGTGAACTCCAGCAGTTTCATTCGGGTTTGTGCTTCGTTGGTTTTAAGCAGGCCTTGGATTTCTCCATCTGATACAACGATTTCGATACCTTCGGGGAGCGCTTTTGAAAACGGATCAGAAATTGAGAAAAGGATCACATCGTTTTTCTGGGAAAGGGTGCGCAGCAGTTTAAATGTCTGTTCGTTCATTCCGTCAAAATCACTAAAAATCAGAACCTGCCCGTTGGTTTTGGCAAGACGGCAGGCCGCTTTGAGGGGCTCATTCAGCGACATCGTGTCAATCGAGGGCCCCTTAGCGTGGAGCGCACAGTTCGCTTTTGCGAGCGTGGCGATGAATTGGCTCAGGGCTTTGGCGTTTGCTTTCGGGCGGAGTTCGGTCATTTCGGTGTCGTTGAAGACAATACCGCCAACACGGTCGGCCTTGGCATGGATGGCTTGCGCGGCGAGGGCGGCGGCCTCGGCGGCGGTGACGGATTTCATGTTGTGTTTGCTGCCGAAAAACATCGACATGCGTTGATCAACGATCAGCAAAACCGAATGGTCGCGCTCTTCCGTATAGACCCGCACATAGGGTTCGCCGGTGCGGGCGGTGACTTTCCAGTCAATTGTACGCACATCGTCGCCAACGGAATAGTGGCGCAATTCTTCAAAGTTGAGGCCGCGTCCCTTGAGTTTAGACGCATGTTGACCGTTGAGAATACTTTTCGAAGGTTGGGCGGGGAGAAAGGAAATCCCGCGCGCACGGGTCGCAAGCGCCCGAAGATGAGCGGCATCAACATGTATCCGAGGATCAAGTTGCTCTGTCATTACAACCCCTTACGGCAATGCCACGAGCGAGATTATCGTATCAATCACCATGTCGGGGGTGATCCCCTCGCCCTGCGCTTCATAACTCAACGCAATGCGGTGGCGCAGCACGTCATGGGCGACGGCTCGCACATCTGCGGGGTCGACATAATCACGTTGAGAAAGCCACGCATGGGCGCGGCCACATTTATCGAGGGCGAGCGAGGCGCGAGGGCTTGCGCCGATTTCGATCCAACGCGCCAAATCTTCGCTCAACGCGGCGGGTGTTCGGGTCGCGTAAACTAGGTCCGCCATATAGCGTTCCATTGCATCGGAAACGTGGATTTGCGCGATTTCGCTGCGGGCGTCGAAAATGGCGGATTGCGGGATGGCTTTGGGCGCGTTTGCTGCTTTGCTTTTGGGCTGGTTTTTGGCTTGTTCCTCGCGGCGCACAAGGCGGATCACTTCGACTTCATCCTCAACCGGCGGGTAATCGACGCGCACATGCATCATAAAGCGATCCATTTGCGCCTCGGGGAGGGGGTAGGTTCCGTCTTGTTCAATCGGGTTTTGCGTCGCCATAACAATAAACAACGGGGGCATTTTATGGGTTGTGCCCGCGACCGTTACTTGGCGTTCTTCCATCGCTTCGAGGAGAGCGGCTTGCACCTTGGCGGGGGCGCGGTTGATCTCGTCAGCGAGAACGATGTTGGCGAAAATCGGACCTTGCTCAAAGCGAAATTCCGCACCGTCTTTGGTTTGGTGATAGACTTCGGTGCCCGTGACGTCTGAAGGCAGCAGGTCAGGTGTGAACTGGATGCGGCCAAACTCGGCTTCAAGGTTATTCGCCATCGCTTTTACCGCGCGCGTCTTGGCCAGTCCTGGGAGGCCTTCGATCAGTAAGTTCCCATCTGCCAGCAGGCCGATAATCAGGCGTTCTACGACAGCCTTTTGACCAATAATGGAATTGCCCATACGGGTCCTGAGGTCTTCAATCTGCTCAAAGGTGCTCATCGCGGAATGTCCTAAGTGAAAAAGTTCATTTCAAATTTGTGGCGCCTGAGATTTGATATCAGTGGCGCCACAAGAGGTCCCCATTAGACTGGAGCAGTTTTCAGGTTTAGTTGCTACCTGAAATTTCGGTAAGTCGGTCCATTACGCGCTCAAGAGAGAACGACGCCGCTTTCTGACGAGGAGGGCATCCTTTGACGGTCTCAAAAAATGTTCCAACCAATCATAGGAGGTATTGGATGTGCGATAAGAACGCTCATATGGGTTGCGAGGCAGGTTAAATATCAAAGGAACACACAACTCTGTCCAAGGTTCGATCCGTGCGCGAAGGGCCGTGTATGCTTTTTGCTCAAGGAAAACGATCTTCCAGCCGCTGCAAGGAACGTTGGTAACCAATCCATGTGGTGCATAATTTCGGTGCGAACCGAACCTGCTTCGATCTCACTGGGCCAGCGAACTATCGAAGGAACGCGCCAGCCACCTTCCCAGTCGGTGTTCTTTTCGCCCAAGAAAGGCGTCATGCTGGCATCTAGCCACGTGTTCATGTGAACGCCGTTATCTGTAGAATAGTGAACGATTGTGTTGTCTGCGGCAATAACGGCGCCCACGGAACGGGCAAGAGCTGCACTTGCGCCGACCATTCGCCCAAAAATAAAGGGGCCTATAGGTTTATACATCTCATTCTCCCTATAAGTAAGGTGGATGATAACTTGAAATTCTCTTTTGTCCTCAAATGCATAGCTAAAATGAATCCGCGGATGTGTTGAGGTTGCAGTCAAACACTACACTTTTTTGGACGCATTTCGCTAGATTGTTTTGAAGGAAATATCCCTCCCTACTCCCTGTTGCTGAGGTCTGATTGTAGCTGGCGAAGAAATGTGTCGTTCGGGACGTTTTCAACAGCCCGATTTGCCGCCTCAAGGGCTGCGGGGTAATCCTCAAGGGCGGCATGGATGCGAATAACCATCCCCCAAGCCTGTGTTTGTTGCGGATCAAGCGCAACGGCTTCCTCGAATGCGGCCAAAGCAGCATCCATATTGCGGGTCGTGAGGCCAATGCCCCCCAACACCAATTGAGCTTCAGGGAAGTCGGACTTTACGGCGAGGGAGTCTTCCCATTCGCCCATAGCATTGTTCAGATCGTCAGTCATTCGGTCGGGCATTCGCGCGATCCGCATCCCCAAGAAGTTGCGCGCGGCAGCGATGCGGACCGATTTGACGGGATCCGCAAGCATCCCTACAAGGCGTACCGAGCGTTCGGTTTCGGGCGCACCCCTTTGAACTGAAATGGCGCCTTCGCGTACGAGCGGGTCACTGTCTTCTAGTAGGGGTTCGAGGCGGCTTGCTATTTCTGGGTCTGATATGCTCGCCAAAATCTCTAGTGCCGAGGCCCGCACGATGGCGGGGAGCGATTGATATTCGGCAATCTCGATCAGGTTTAAAACATTTCCGGTTGGATTGAGGCGGGCGGACGCGAAGGTTTGCCCGTAATGACGTGTGCGGTGTTCACTATCGGGGAACCATGTCTCAAGCGTTTCGGCGGCCCATTTGGCGGATTTGTCGTCGTGACAATCGTTGCACGCATTCGGCGTTTCGATACCATAGGTAAGGTCGGGGCGGGGAATACGGAACGAGTGATCGCGGCGTCCGTCGACACCCATGTAGGTGCGCTCAATCATATGACAGTTTTTACACTGCGCGCCATCGCTGCCTTCGGGGTGAAAGGTATGGGATGGATCGTCATATGTTTTGAGGGGGAGGGACACGAAATCAGGATTGCCCGCCTCGGAGTGACATTGTGTGCAAACGGCGTTGCCCTCCGCTTTCAATTCCGCGGTATGTGGATTGTGGCAATTCGTACAGGTCACACCCTTGGCGTTCATCTTGGATTGGAGGAAGGAGCCATAGACATAGACCTCGTCCAAAATCTGCCCGTCGGCATGATAGAGTGTCTCGCGCAACGGACTCAGCCGATAAGCGTCATGAAATCCGGTGCCGGGCAGGGGGTTGCCATCGCCAAACGGCTCGCGACGGGAATGACAGGTCGCGCATTGTTGCACTTCAATCTCGCCCCCTTCAGAGAGGTCGATGGTAAAGCCCGTCGCATCGATTTTGCTCCAGTCCGCCATGTCGAAATCTGAATCCGGCTCTGCCCATTTGACATGTGCCTCGCCCGGGCCGTGACAACTCTCGCACCCAACCCCAATTTCTGCCTGCGTGCTGGCATAGGTTTTGGTTTCGGAGGAATAGTTCTTTTCAAAACCGGTTGCGTGGCATTCTGCGCACCGTGCGTTCCAGTTCTTATAGGGACCGCTCCAATGGTATCCGTCACCCGCTGGTAAATCCTGTGTCGGATATAAGTGGAACCATGTTTGCCCCACTACATCCCATGCAATGTCAAACGACTGTAGGGTTCCGGGCTTGGTTTCGATCAAATACTGCTGCAACGGTGTGATGCCAACGACGCCAGCAACGGGATAGGTTGTCATCTCCCCGTCGGGGCCTTCGGTATCGATCATATAGATGTCGTCATTGCGGTAGAAATGCGTGGCAACGCCTTGGTGTGTAAAGGTCACATCCGAGAAGTCCCCCAGAATGGTTTGGGCATTGGGCTCGGTCCACGCCAAAGCATGGTGCGATCCCTCCCATTCCTCGGCGGCGGATTCATGACAGGTGGCACAAGTTTGGGTGCCAACAAATTCGGGAATAGTTTGCGCGCGTATAGAGTGTGCGCTGAAAGCAAGAACCGCTCCTATAAGAGCCGCTCGGAATAAGAGGTTGGTAAGGGGTGCCCTTAGAGGGAAGTGATGCACGGAGTTCTCCCGAAAATATCTGGCCGTATAATGATTTGCGGGAAAGGTCGCTTTTTGCCTTGGGATTGGCAAGGGATAATCGCGCGGTCAGGTTTGGGTATGTCGACAGGCCTTTCGGATTCGTGACAATTCCGCGAAGCCACACCTTGAGTCTGTGGATAACTGTTGATTTGGAGTGTTTTGGTTGGATTTCTTGCCGTGGTTGTCTAAAATTCGGGTGTTGGTCCGTGATTTTTTGCACCATTTTTCTGCCTTTTACTGAGGAAACGTGAGCCTTTTGAAGTTTTTATGACTTTTTCATAAAAAGGGGTTGCGGGTCTTGGTGGGTGGG
>NZ_JBGFCE010000020.1:0-34746 GCF_041205415.1 Falsihalocynthiibacter sp. BN13B15 | reverse complement strand
ATTGGGAGGAAAAACTCAAAGCGGGGGAAACGCCGATTTGTGATCTGCCGATCGATAGTAAGAAGGCTGACCAGGCAGAGGCGATTTACAATTCCCTGCGGCTTCCGGATGTGATCGGCCAGCCGTGTGGCCGGCGTTGGAGAAGACGGGGGGTATGCAGGGCTGAAAATAAAAGAACATAAGGCTGAGCAATGGCCTCTGCATTGAAAAATGGCCTGTAAACATTTTTGAGGCTACCAGTGCGGCTCAATTATCTTTGCCTCCTGTGTCATCCCCCCTTCGCCTTAACTGGCGAAGGGGGGATTTTGCGTTCCGGGCAATTTCCAGAGAATTGGATTTGTTTCTTTGTTAGGCCTACAAAAAATGCCGACTTGGTTAGGTGCTCCGAGGCCTTGAAAATTGGCATGGCGAAGAAACAGGGCTGTATTTGATCGGGGTGCCATGATGCTTCTATTGAGCAACCAGCGTGCTTCCGAGCGCCAGCTTTGCCTCTTGGGGCATGGTTGATGTCGTGCTGCCGGGGGGGGGGGGCGAGCAAGTCGCAAGATCTGACATTCGCTGCATTGTAGAAAACTGGTAAAGTGGGCTCGGACCCGCCGTTCGCTGCACAATGCACCGAGGTCCGGTTTGGGCCGTTCGTGTCATTCAACACTAAGGGCGGGAACCGGACTTTCGCTGCAGTTGGCTCAAAGGTCGGTTGAGCGGGGAAAAACTGACATCTTCGAGATGCCAACAGAAATTCCATCCAATCTGCCTTGCAAAAACACTGCACCTCCAGTTTGTTTTTGCAAGCGGGTGCAGATCAAGGCGTGCCAGAGGCCTGGGGCTTAGGCATCAGGAGGAGGGATAGACCTTCGGAAAAGACTGGAAACCTTATGAAAACGATATCAGGACTAGCAATTATCTTGGCTACGACTTTCTCAAGTTCAGCTTTTGCGGAGGGGGATTTGTCGCGTGCCGATGTGCAAAAAATCGCCATGGAGATGGGCACGGACGATGACGGGAATATGTATTTCAAGCCTGACCATTTGGAGTTTGAAACTGGCAAGGCGTATGCGTTGGTTACAACCAACGTTGACGATTACAAGCACGAGCTGGCCATGCATGAGGTGAGCGAAAAGTTTTTCACTCGCAAAATCGAAATCGAATCTCCGGACGGCGAACTGGTAGCTGAAATCAAGGGCAAAATTGAAGAAGTCGAAGTCGGCCCGCATCAAACCGTCGAATGGTTTTTTGTACCAATTCAAATCGGCGCTGACCTAGATATGAGCTGCGAAATCGAAGGCCACAAAGAAGCGGGCATGTTCGGAACCGTCACGCGATATTGACTGTGTCTGGTGTAATAGCATAGCAACTATGAAAGGGGTCCCTGCGACAGTCCGCAGAACTGCACGTAATCTGTAAGTTGTTTCGCACCTGTGGTATAAGTCAGCAATCCGCCTAAATTGACCTTGGCGGCTTCAAGATGGCAACAACAACCTCAACACTAATCTCAACCAACCAGAAACTTGAAACACATTTCCATCATGCGGTGTGAATTACTCGCATGATGGGATAGTTTGGGATACGACTACAACAACGTCAGACCACTTTCATCGCTTGGAACCCAAACACCCGCTCAAGCGCGACGAACGCTTGGGCAATCTGAAAGCCCCCCGCATGACGCGCTGGCCAAAAACGAAGCCATCGATTATGAAATCCAAACCTGCAAACTCTCTTTATAAATGCGGGGGCTTTGGAGAGCAGGTCAGGACGACACGATGCGATTTTGAATCTCGAACAATTGCACGAATAGCTAGCATTCCCCAATCTCCTCGTCAGTTGCTACCAAGGCGCTCTCGATCTCAAGACTGCCATCTTTGGTGTTTGTGTGCGAGTGGTTTGCAAGGGCAGCTTAACCAAGTGGCGCACTCGTATGCTTTAGGCTCTATCTGGTCAAAACAAACCAAAGTTATATTATCAAACTCACCACATAGCTTTATGTCTTGGTAAGGTTTTTAACTTTAGGAGAAAATCCATGAAACTGAGACAAGCAACATTGAGTATCACATTTGCTCTGATGGCTAGCAGCGCTATGGCGCAACAAAGTCAAGATGATATCATCAAAATGTTGGGTAGAGAAGGCTTTACCAAAGTCGAGATTAGCAAGACATTTTTTGGAGATCTGAGATTCGAAGCCACTGCGCCAGGAATTGAGCGGGAACTTATTTTAGGTAAAAACGGTACAATAAAACGTGACCGTTCTGAGAAAAGCGACGACAGCAGCGACGACAGCAGCGACGACAACAGCGACGACAGCAGCGACGACAGCAGCGACGACAGCAGCGATGACAGCAGCGATGACAGCAGCGACGACAGCAGCGATGACAGCAGCGACGACAGCAGCGATGACAGCAGCGACGACAGCAGCGATGACAGCAGCGACGACAGCAGCGATGACAGCAGCGATGACAGCAGCGACGACAGCAGCGACGACAGCAGCGACGACAGCAGCGACGACAGCGGCGATGACAGCAGCGACGACAGCAGCGACGACAGCGGCGACGACAGCAGCGATGACAGCAGCGACGACAGCAGCGACGACAGCAGCGACGACAGCAGCGACGACAGCAGCGACGACAGCAGCGACGACAGCGGCGATGACAGCAGCGACGACAGCAGCGACGACAGCAGCGACGACAGCGGCGATGACAGCAGCGATGATTGATCACAATCACAATGCAGCACTGGAGGACTCTAGGTGAAAGCGAATGCGCCGTCCAAAATCGCCTTAAAGTTTGGCATTCTCATCTATGTAGTCTCGGCCTTAGCCTTTTTAAGTGAGCTTTTCGCTGAAATAACCGGTTATTCTCTCTTTTACCGAAACTGGCTAGCGCACGAACTTATTGAGATATTGACTTTTATTGGCTTTTTAGTTGGCGCGTTCCTGATCTGGCGTAGTCAGAAGCTTCTTGCTAAACGCAATGCGGAAATCGAGCTCCACCTTCGCGCAGCGCAAGGAGAATTCTTCGCGATGGTGAACTTGCAATTCGATCGCTGGGGCTTAAGCAAAGCGGAACGCGACATAGCCTTACTTACAACAAAAGGTTTGTCCGTTGCCGAAATTGCTGATCTTCGAAATACCACTCAAGGCACTGTAAAATCACAAAACAACTCCATTTATCGCAAGGCCAAGGTTAACTCTCGAACCCAGTTATTAGGGGCGCTAATCGATGAACTTTTCATCGAAGACCCGATAAAGATGAATTTGGAATAGATTGGCTGATCAAAGCTGACCGTCGAGCGCTTTCCACTAAGGTCGGCAATGGGCCGGAAGCAGCCAATGCATCGCCGAATACATTTCAGTTCTGGAGGCGGTTACCTTTGCACAATAGGGTAATCAAAAACACTAATGTATTGCATTTTTGGTATGTGAGGCTAGCCTGCTGATAGGTAATATGCAGCAACCTTTCTTGGAGATTTATCATGGCTGACGGCTTCGGATTTTTCGATATTTTCTTTTCTATCTTTTGGATATTCCTAATGGTCGCGTGGATCTGGGTGATGGTCGGCATCGTTTCAGACGTATTCCGCAGTGAAGACCTAAATGGCCTCTCTAAAGCTCTATGGATTTTGTTTATTATTGTTGTTCCATGGCTCGGTGTTCTGTCTTATTTGATTGTCCGCGGCGATAAAATGCAGGTACGCAATCAAGCAGCGATGAGTGATATGGAAAAGGCACAACGTGAATATGTTCGCGGTCTTGCCAGCGTTTCTGCGGCAGATGAAATAGAGAAGCTTGCAGCCCTGAAGGAAAGCGGAGCTATAACTGAAGCGGAATTCTTAACCCAAAAATCAAAGGTTCTTGCTGCCTAGTTTGCATTTAGAAATGCAGCGATCTCTGGTGCTGCTGAAGTTCAATAGGGTCGTTATACTTGATCGGAGGCCTGTTTTACGCCTGTAAAGCTGGCCGCATTATAAAGCTCGAATGAAAGATCGGCTGGGCAGTTGCCTTACATAAATTGACGACAGGAGGGACTCAAAATGTATGATTGGATCAAAATATCGGTTCTCGCCGCCGCTCTAACTCTTTCTCAACCCGTGTTTGCGCAAGATTGCCCTGCCTCAGAAAATCGGGACATTGAGAAGAATACGTTGCACGCCGAATTGCTTGCCGCCCCTAAAGAAATGCTTGCCCGCCCGATTTCAGACCAACTGTGGATGATCTGGAACACTGCACCGGATGCCCGGTCGCAACAGTTGCTTGATCTTGGGCGTGAGCAAATACGCTACTCGGACTATGATCAGGCGGTAGAAAATCTTACCGATCTTGTAGAATACTGCCCCGACTATGCCGAAGGCTGGAACCAACGTGCTTTTGCTCACTTTCTGCGCCATGACTACGATGCTGCACTTGACGACATTTCAGTTGTCCTAGAACTTGAACCGCGCCATTTTGGTGCGCTCGCAGGTCGCGCGTCGGTTTTAATCAGCACGGGTAGAACCGATGTCGGCTTTCGGTCCTTGCGCGATGCTATGCGTATCAATCCATGGATCAGCGAGCGCCACATGTTACCACCAGGCGAAGATATCTGAGGGTACGCACACGATCAAAACCGCCCTCGATTGGGGCGGAAGTTTTTTCACTCGACGGCACTTCTCTACCGCAATCAGGCTCGAGTTTAGAGTTGAGAGCAGAACAAAACTGGCGGGATTAGCCTAAGTGTCAGATTTTCCGATATGTTTGACTGAAGATGATTGCAATTTTAAACGTGCGCATGTCCTTTGCCGAGACTGGTCGAGCTAGCATTAGTGTCTGAACCCTTGGTTCCAGTAAATTGGCTGCACCTATTGTTTCTCTCACACAAGCGCCCGTGTTCATATGCGGCATTCGGCACTGCGGGCGTAGAGCCACCATTCGCGGCACCTTGCGTAAAGGTCTGATGGGCGGAATTTGCAGCCGTTGACGTCCATGATGATACAAAAAATTGAATGCAGTCCTAGCCCAGCCTGACCGGAGAACAGCAACGTGGTAGGATTTGAAAACCTTCCACAGTGCCGTCATGAATTGCATTTGGTTCAGAACGATTGCAGTCTTTTAAAGAGAGATGATGTATCCCACCGACCGCCACCCATCTTCTGAACATCCTTATAGAACTGGTTTACCAGCGCCGTGACGGGTAAGCTTGCACCATTCTCGTCGGCTGTATCAAGACAGATACTAAGATCTTTGCGCATCCAGTCAACTGCAAAGCCGTGTTCAAAATGATCGGCCAACATGGTCTCGTAGCGGTTGGACATCTGCCAACTGCCGGCGGCGCCCTGGCTAATCACTTCGATCACCTCTTTGCCGTCTAGGCCGGCCTTCGAGATAAAGTGCATGGCTTCCGAAAGTCCCTGGACCAGCCCAGCAATCGCAATCTGGTTGGCCATCTTGGTCAATTGACCCGCACCGCTTTGGCCGATCTGGCGGCACATTTTGGAGTAGCTGGTCATCACCGGTTCAGCGCGGTTGTAATGGTCATCGTCGCCGCCACACATAATTGAGAGCTGCCCGTTCTCAGCCCCAGCTTGACCACCGGACACAGGCGCATCGACGAAGCCCACGCCAATGCGTTGCGCCAACGCATAGAGTTCGCGGGTGACCTTAGCCGAAACCGTAGTGTGATCTACGAATATCGTGCCCTTCGCCATGGTCGCAAATGCGCCGGTCTCGCCCAAACAAATGGCGCGTAGATCATCGTCATTGCCGACACAAGCCATGACCACATCAGCACCATTTGCGGCGTCCGCTGGTGTCGCCGCGCTTTTGCCGCCGTGTTGCTTGACCCAAGCCTCGGATTTGGCAGGGGTGCGGTTATAAACTGTCACGTCATAGCCGTCTGCCTGAAGGTGACCGGCCATTGGATAGCCCATCACGCCAAGGCCAAGGAATGCAATTTTAGTCATGAAAATGTCCTAACGGATTACAAAAGATCAACGGGCGTTTTCCCTTTAAAGAAAGCGTCAAGATTGTCCAAGGCGCGAAAACCCATAGCGTCGCGAGTTTGTCGAGTAGCGCTACCGATATGGGGCAACATGAAGATGTTGTCATGGGTCGCAAAGGCGGGGTTGCCGCCGGGCTCTACCTGAAAACAATCCAAGCCTGCGGCCGCGACCTTGCCGGTTGCTATGGTGGCGAGCAAGGCGTCCTCATCAACCAAGGCGCCGCGCGCTGTATTCACCATGACGGCCCCGTCTGGAAGCAATGCAAAGCGCTCGGTGTTCATCATGTTGGTTGTTTCCGGTGTCGCGGGGCAATGCAGCGACAGAAAGTCAGCAACACCCAAAAGGCTCTCGACGCTACTATGATAAGTTGCGCCATAGGCTTGGTCTGCGGTCAATTCAGAGCGGTTGAAATAGTGGATATCCATATCGAACCCACGCGCTTTGGCCGCAAAGGCGCGGCCAACGCGCCCCATGCCGATGATCCCAAGGCGCGCACCAGTGACTTGCTTGCCGACCATGAACGCGGGCGACCAACTGTTCCAAGCACCCGTGCGAACAATACGGTCCCCAGCGACGGCGTGACGGGCAGCGCCCAACATCAGTAGCATCGAAAGCTCTGCAGTGGCGTCCGACAGCACGTCGGGTGTGTTGGTAACCAAAATACCGTGCTCTTTGAGGGCAGGCAGGTTACAGTGATCTACGCCAACAGAGTGGTTGGCGACAATCTTCAACCGGTCACTGAACTGCGCCACGACATCCGCGCTAAAGTGTTCTGAGTGGCAGGGAATGATCGCGTCAAAATCTGCACTGGCGGCAATCAATTGATCCGCCGTGCCCGGGTGATCCTCGTGGTTGATGACCACATCATAATCGCGACTGGCCCGTTCAAGCGTGGCGTCAGACAAGCGGCGGGTGATCCAAAGGCGCTTCTTACTCATTTTTTACGAACGCATTCGTCCCAGAAGTCATAAACAGCCATACCGCAGACCACGATCGCGATAATCATGAAGGGCAAACCGCCGTAAAATCCGGCGAAGCCGGTAGAGATGGACTTCGAGAGTCCCCCGATAAAGACGCACAAAATTGTGGTGCCTATCAGGCCCATGATGAGTTTAGTTCCATATGACATGACGTGTCCTTTCCTATGCGGGGTCTTCGATAAGCTGGGTTTGTAGCCAACGCGCAGTGCGCAGCAGGCGGTCATCTTTTTCAGCGGGACCAATCAACTGAACACCAATGGGGAGGCCGTTTTCCCCCACCAACAATGGTAGGCTCACGCAAGGTAGCCCTGCAAGCGTCCAAAGGGTACAGAAGATCGGATCGCCGGTTCCTCCGCCAAATTGAGGTGCTTCGCCCGCAGCAGACGGAGCGACGATCGCGTCAAATTCGACGAAGAAGTCCTTAAAGAAAGCTTCAGCAGAGGCTTTGACGCCCAATGCGTCTTCATACTCGGCCTTAGTAACCTTCCGTCCACGGGTAATGACGGGTTTCAGGGTCTCACTCAAAGCGTCCCAATGGCCGTCGAAAATATCCTTTTGGTGCATGCAAATCTCATATTCATGGATTCTCGCTTGGACAGCCACCAGATTGGACAGCGTGTCGGCAGGGTCCATTCGCGTGACTTGTGGGCCCAAGATGTCGAGCACTGCATCCATGCCTTCGCGCGCGTCGGCACTCATTCGGTCATAGAAGGGCAGATTGAACCACACCAAATCAGGGGGCACTGGAGCGTCGGCACCTGCTCCGTCCAGCATATTTGGACGAGGTCGCGCAAAGCTGGCGGCATCGCGGCTGTCGTAGCTGCTGATCGCGTCCGTGAGCAAGGCCACATCAGCAAGGGTTCGCCCGAAGCAGCCGACTTGATCCAGCGAGACAGAAGTTTGTAAAAGCCCATCCCGAGAGATAACGCCACGTGTGGGTTTGAACCCGAATGTGCCACAGAAGGAGGCCGGGCGAATAACCGAGCCGTTGGTTTGGGTGCCCACTGCCAAGGGCACGTGATGGGCGGCAACAGCAGCAGCCGACCCGCTGGATGAACCACCAGGCGTGTGGCCCGCGTTGTGTGGATTACGGGTTTCATTGGCGTGAACAAAAGCCAATTCAGTCGTAACCGTTTTGCCCATGATAACGGCACCGGCCTCGCGCAATTGTTCTACCAGCCGGGCGTCACGCTCGGACCGACGCCCTTTGAAAATTGGCGTGCCGCGTTGGGTCGGCATGTCCTCGGTATCGATGATGTCTTTCAAAGCAACCGGAATGCCGTGCAGTGGTCCCTTAGCGAGGCCCGCCTTATCGATCCGGTCACATTCTTCAGCCTGCGCAATAGCTGCGCTTGGGTCTAGATAAGTCCAAGCGCGGATATTGTCATCCGTCGCGGTAATCCTCTCGAGGCAGGACTTGACCAGCTCCACTGAGGAAAGGCGACCCGCAGCGATAGCAGCCAGTGCTTCGGTTGCAGAGAGTGTGTATGAGTCTTTGATCACGGGATGTAGGTTCCAAACAGGTAGTCAGGGAACCATAGCGCAATACCAGGGAACTGGTACATGAGCACCATCGTCAGGATCACAATGCCTAAGTAAGGCATGATCCCTCGGAAAATATCCATCAGCTCAATTTGGTCCTTCAACACCCCTTTCAGATAATACGCCGACATGGCCATTGGCGGTGTCAGGAAGGAGGTTTGCAGGTTCAACGCCACGAGCATCGCGAAGAAATAGGGGTTCACCCCAAAGACTTCGAGAAGCGGCAGGAATATTGGTACGAAGATGATCAGGATTTCCGACCACTCAAGCGGCCAGCCCAATAGGAAGATGATTACTTGCGCAAGCACAAGGAACTGCCAAGGCTCTAGATCCATGCCGCCGACCCAGTTCGCGATAAGGTCGTGGCCCCCAAGGTAGGAGAAGACCGAGGCGAAGGTCCAAGAGCCGACAAAAAGCCAACATACCATTGCAGTTGCTTTGGCAGTCAGGAATACACTTTCCTTGAGTTTCAACCAACTCATTGACCGGTAGAGAACCGCAAGAACGATACCGCCCAATGCGCCCATTGCCGCCGCTTCTGGGGGTGTTGCAAGGCCGCCCAAAATTGAGCCTAGGACCAGTGCAATCAGCACGGTCAACGGCACGAAGCTAACGAGCAAATTCCAGTAGATTTCACGCGGTGGAGGGACGTCAACCAGGTTTGGCTTTGGTGCCAAAGAGGGTGTGATCCAGACCCGCACAATGACATAGACAATATAAAGACCTGCCAGCAACATTCCTGGGAACACGGCTGCAGCGTAAAGCCGCAAAGGCGACAGATCTGCGATAGCCGAGTATACAATCAACATGATTGAGGGCGGGATTAGAATACCCAATGTGCCGCCCGCACAAATAACACCAGCTGCAAAACTTTTATCGTAGTTTGCGTTTGCCATTGCGGGGAAAGCCAGCAAACCCATCAGAGTAACAACCGCGCCCACGATACCGGAGGCTGTTGAGAAGACCGCGCAGGTTAAAAGAGCGGCAATAGCCAGAGATCCCGGCAAGTTGCGCGCCGCCTGGTAGAGCGAGAAGAACAGCTTATCGACGATATTAGCCCGCTCCACCACGTACCCCATGAACAGGAATAGGGGTATAGCGACTAGCGTCGGGTTCTCCATAACTGAATAGGTGTTTTGGTTGACTAAGTAGAATATATTATTGTTAAAAATATCTGCCACGCTCTCGATCGCGTTACCTTGGTGGTAGGCGTAAAAGCCGAAAGCGACGCCCATCGCGAGCAATGTAAAAGCAATTGGAAAGCCAAGTAAGACGAAGACAATAAATAGTCCAAGCATCATCAAGGCGACTTCTGGGTTTGTCATCTTTTTATCTTTCTAGAAGCGTCAAGGGGCTTAGGTTCGCCAGAAGCGAAGGAAGAGATCTCATCAAGATCAGCCTCAGTGAGCAAGTCTTCAGTTTCTTTTACATCCGCAAGCCGTTCAGGCCAGACACCGGTGCGCATGGCCATGACACAGCGGACGAGTTCCGCGATACCTTGGATCATCAGCAACCCACCGGAAAGAGGAATGAGGGATTTAAAGAAGTAAATCTGGATGCTCGCGGGGCTGTTGAAGCTGAATTCTTTGTAGCGCCAACTGTCGGAAGCAATTTCGTACCCGAACCAGACCAGTGCGATGATGCCGGGAAAAAAGAATAGAAAGTATAAGACGAAATCCATACCTGCCTGCACCTTAACGGGCCAAAGGCGGTAAATGACGTCTGCGCGCACGTGAGTATCTTGGGCGAGAGCGTAGGCTCCGCACATCAAGAACAACGCACCATACATTTGAACCATCATATCAAATGCCCAAACAGTTGGCGCATTCAGCACGTAGCGCACGAACACTTCGTAACAAACAGAGAGTGTTAAGATAAGGATGCACCATCCAAAGGCGCGCCCCACCCAAAGGCTCAGGCCTTCAACAGCGTGAACGAATTTCATTAAATCTTTGTTCCTATCTTTTGCGCAGCGATCACTGCGTCCGCTCCCCAGAGCGTTTGTGTCCCCGGACGTGTTTTGCGCCCGAGGACTTTGTCTTCACGAACGGTCAGATCAACCGAAGTAATGCTTGTAGGCCAGCTTGTAGTCAGGCTGGTTCAAGTTCAGGTAGTTCATCACGTCTTTGGCGTAGGCCTTCTGCGACTCCATCACCTTCGCGAAGAAGGGGTCGGATTCGGCAAGACGGTCCGTCACTTTGTCCCAAGCCGCAAGCTGCGCTTCCATCACGCTGTCAGGCGTGCGGTAGACGTTTACTCCGTCAGCTTCTTGCAATTTCAGAAGGTCATCGGAGTAACGCTTGGTATTGCCCCAGTAAAAGCCGGAATTTTCAGCCATGGATGCGTTCTTGATGATTGCCTGATGCTCAGGTGATAGCGCATTAAACTTATCTTTGTTGATCGTAACTTCAAAGAACTCTTGGCTCTGGTGATAAGAAGCCAAATGGTAGTGCTTGGACACGTCTTGCATCCCAAAGTCACGGTCAGATGTTGGGTTGTTAAACTCAGCCGCGTCAATCAGGCCGGACTTCATTGCGGGCTGAATTTCGCCGCCTGGAAGTTGCACAACAGACATGCCCATTTCCAAGAGAACGTCAGCAGCCAAACCAACAGTACGGTACTTCAGGCCGCTCATTTGGCTTGCGTCTTTAATTTCTTCTTTGAACCAACCCAAAGGTTGCGCTGGCATTGGAGAGTTGAAGAAAGACACAACGTTTAGGCGCAGTTCAGACATTAGTTCGTCAAACAGCTCTTGGCCTCCGCCTGCGTGAACCCAACCCAGAACTTCTTGGCTGGACCAACCAAAGCATGGGCCGGTGCCGAACAACGATGCCGCTTTGGACTTACCGTACCAATAAGCAGGCACATAGTGCGCCGCGTCCAGAACGCCGCGGTGAACCGCGTCTTGCATCTGGCTTGTTTTTACAACTGAGTCGACTGATAGAACGTCGATTGTCAGTGAGCCACCGGACATCTCGTTTACACGAGCGGCGAAGGATTGAGCGTTCTCAAGGAAAATACCGCCGCCCCAGGCAGCTTGCATCTTCAATGTTGTGCCGTGGCCGTCGGCAATAGCTGGTGTGGCCAATGCGGCGGCGCCTACAACGGCAGAGCCGCGCAGAAATTTTCTGCGGTTCAGAGTATTCGTCATGCTTCCCTCCCAAGGAATTTCATGCGGCCCAATGTCTTTTGCCATGTGACTCGCATTTATTTTTCAGAACTTGGTCCGTGACGCGCAATAATATGAAGCTAGGCTCCTCCCCAGGTTTCATAAGCGCTCCCTATCCCCCGCTCCTGAAGATAACCATAGGCGTAGAGCCACTTCGATCAAGAGGGTCTTTTTGGGATGCGGTTTATCTCTTCGCAGTCTTCAAGCGAAGATGACTCCTGCCTGAACGTGATCTTCGCTATACCTCTGAGCATTCAGAGACCCGTTACCGTATGGACAGTACCGCATGTTTTAAAAGGGAAACCGCGAGCCGTTTGCTTTGATAAGTCTCAACTTTTTTTGGGGGGAGGGGGAGCAGAAACGCTGGTCATAAAAGGGCCCTATTAAACCCCCGAAAAAAGTTTTCGAAAGGCGGTGAATGATCGATATGTATACATTTCTGCAAAATTTTTTGGACTGAAATGCGATTGCCGAAAATCATTTTGCCCGAATCACTTGTATTCCCGAATATCTGTATACAGTGGCCATTTTGGCGCTTGGAATTGCGCAAAACTTCTGAGGGCGAAGCATGACAAAGGGACATCTTAGCCGACTCGACACAGCGCTCCTTGGATTGAGGTCGCTGATCTTGGGGGGAAGCTTCTCCAAAGGGCAACGGTTATCGGAAGTCGCCTTAGCTAAAAAGCTGGAAATATCCCGTGCGCCGCTTAGGCAAGCCATGGACAGGTTGGTGGCCGAAGGTCTGCTGGAGCGCATTCAGACCAGGGGCTGCCGAGTTGCAACCTTTACCAAAGACGACATTGCCGACGCCATTGAAGTGCGTGGTATGATTGAAGGTGCCGCGGCGCGATTGGCCGCAGAACGTGGTGTGACAGCTGACTTGTTGGCACAGGCGGAGGATGCTCTGGACAAAATAGATACCGCGCTTAACGGAACGTGTGATCTGGACTTCGCTCAATACGTCAAACAAAACGCTCGGTTTTACGATCTTTTGGCAAGGTTTCCAGCCAGTCAGATTGTCCAGCGTGAAATCGAACGCATAAGCCTTTTGCCGTTGGCATCGCCCTCTGCATTTCTGAGTGATCAGGCCATGATCCCTGATTTCCAAGATTCACTGCGATATGCCCAACGGCAGCATCGCGCCATCCTAGACGCGATCTTTAATGGCGAAGGCACCCGCGCAGAAGCGCCGACACGCGAGCACGCACGGCTGGCGTTAGTAAATTTTAACTACTTTAATGAAGTTGAACCAAAGCTCGTCAATGAAGTGCCAGGTTTGATGTTGGTGGCTCCAACATGACTGTGAGTCCCGTCGACAGATAAGCTTCGATCGCAGACTTGGAGCCGGCCCCATAACCAAGCTATCGACACAGACGAACGGCAAATCCTAGCCGAAACCCCGTGAACCTACCGCACACCCTGCCTGTGCTGTTCTCTTTGGGCGCCATAAAGCGCCATAGTTCTAAACAGCAATTCCACTAAGGCGCTCCATGTCATCGGGCAAGTTATGGCAGCAAGAAGAATGCAAAGCCCGTTCTCTTCAAAACAAGAGCCCCCAAAGGATTGGCACAAGCAAAGCTGTCGCCACGGCGTTGAGGCCCATGGCGAGCCCCGAGAACGCCCCCGCCGTTTCATTGACCTGAAATGCCCGCGCTGTCCCTATGCCGTGGCTGGCGGTGCCTATGGCCAAGCCACGGGCGCTCCAGTCCTTGACGCCGATCAGATTGAGCAGCATGGGACCGAACATTGCTCCCAAAATCCCCGAAACGATCACCATCACCGCAGTGAGTGACGGGAGGCCGCCCAATTCCTGTGAAATAGCCATTGCTACCGGTGCGGTCGCGGATTTTGGCGCGATCGAGGCAAGCAAAACCTCCGAGCCCCCAAAGGCCCATGCGGTGCCCACAGATGTGAGGATCGCAACCAACGATCCCGTTAAAAGGCTCACTCCAATGGCCAGGGCCGATCTGCGCACCTTATGCCAATGCCGGTATAACGGAATTGCCAGTGACACCGTCGCCGGCCCGAGCAAAAAATGAACGAATTGCGCCCCTTCAAAATAGGTGCCGTAGTCCGTTCCGCTAATATACAAAACCGAAACGACCAGAATAACGGCGCCCAATACGGGATTGAGCAAGGGGTTGCGGCCGCCTTTTTCAAACATCCAACTTGCCAACTGAAACGCGACAAGAGTCAACGTCAGATGAAAAAGTGGCGATGCATTTAAGTAAACCCAAGTTTCTTGAAGACTATGCATCTGGGTTCGACCGATTAAGCCACCGCATCATAAGGGCTGTCACAATGATGGTCATAACCGTGCTCACGACAAGGGCAGCGCTCAAGGGCAGCAACGCGTCGCCGAGCAGCTTGAAATGCATCATCACGCCTGTACCAGCAGGTACAAAAAGCAGCGACATCGCTCGCAGCAACCCATCTGCGGTCTTTCCTAAGCCTTTGGGAACTTCTCCTCGAAATAAAAGCAAAAGGAAGAGAAACAACATCCCAAGAACGGGGCCCGGAATTGAGAGGGAAAGCGTACCAGCAACAAGTTCTCCCAGCAGTTGGCAGACCAATATAAGCGTGAAATAACCGATCATCGTTTCCTCCAAACACGCGTTTACTCTTTCATTGGGCTGAATGTAGGTCAACTAGGCCATTGAGTCATTTTTCGTGCGTTATGGAAAAATGCAATGATAGTGTGGGTTCACTACAGACCGACGAGAAAAGCGGGCTCTGAGCACAAAATCCGGACTATACCGGACATCCAAAATTTTAAGGCTATAACGCGATAGTACACCAAATGCGCTCTGACATTTTCACGTGCAAAACTATGGCGCGGTTCGCGATACCTCAGGGCCGAAAGCTGACTTTTGTGCGGCCAGAGCAATCCTTCGGGTCGTTTTGGACACCAAAGGTAGCGTTGCTCAATGCTAACTTCGCGAAGGTGATTGTCAGTCGGAAGATAAGTATTATGTGTGTTCAAGATAAAGACAAACTGGAGGACGGTAAGTGACTATATCGATGGGCGACAAAGTGCCAGAAGCGACATTCCAAATCTTTGGCGCCGAAGGGCCATATGAGGTAACGACAGAAGAGGTTTTTGCTGATAAACGCGTGGCGGTTTTCTCGATGCCAGGTGCTTTCACTCGAGGGTGCAGCACGGTGCATTTACCGTCGGTAATCGCTTCGACGGAGGCCCTGAAGGAAAATGGACTGGACGACGTAGTGATCCTCTGTGTCAACGACCCCTTCGTTATGCGTGCCTGGGGCGAGTCCACCGGTGCTCATGACGCCGGAGTGCGGATGCTGGCAGATTCCAGCGCGGCTTTCACAGAAGCGTTTAACCTGACTTTTTCGAACCCAGAGACTGGGCTTTTGAACCGATCACGGCGCTTTTCTATGCTTGTCGAGAATGGTGTCATTACGATCCTGAACGTCGAGCCAGGACTTGAGATAGCCTGCTCAACTGGCGAGGCGCTACTGGATCAGCTTTAGGTGGCAGAAAGTCGTCCGTACTGGCCATTTTGCGTTTTTTATTCTTAACTCGTATAACGCGGTGGCCACAAACGGTGACGGGTAGCACAGAGGTCTGCTATGCGGGGTGATTTCAATCGGTCGACGCAACACTTTAATCTTTTTGGAAAGATGGAGTGTTTATGATGAAGTATCGCACACGGACGTTTTATACAGAGACGCAGAAGTCGGAGATGTGGGATCGATGGCAGCGCGGAGAGTCTTTGAGCTCGATTGGTCGCAGGTACACCAACTTGGCGTGCGGGAGCGGTTCGCGTTGCAAAATCCCTGCACGCCGGAAAAACAGTAAACGCCGAAGCTTGCCGTTTCATGACAGAGTTACGCGATACCTACGGACCGAATGCGGCCCCGATATTGATTGCGGGAATAACAGGACCATTTGGCGATGGATATTTGCCTGAAGACGCACCGGATACCAAAAATGCGGTCGATATTCACAAACCCCAGATCGAAGAGATCGCGCTGGCTGGAGTTGACTTCTTTAAGGTGCAAACTCTTCCGAGTTTTGACGAAGCGCGTGGGATTGCCAAAGCGATCGAGACGACGGGGCTGCCTTACGTTCTAAGCTTCGTGATCCGCCGAGACGGCACAATACTCGATGGCACACCTCTTGAAATCGCGATCGAAACGATTGACGAAGAATCGCGTTACGCACCAGCGAATTATTCCGTAAATTGCGTGCACACATCCGTGTTTTCCGCCGCCTATACAGCGGTCCGTGATCGAAATCCAAACGCAGCAGACCGAATACTCGGCATAGATGCAAACACATCAGCCAAGACTCCGGAAGAACTCGAAGGTTTGGTAGAGATTGATACTGAAGCTCCTGATGATTTCGGAAAAAACCTCGCTTCGCTGCATGCTCAGTTTGGCACAGCCTATCTCGGGGGATGTTGTGGATCTTCGACGGAGCACATAGCCGCGCTGGCCGATAATCTGGTTTCATCATCAGTGGGTCGAATAACAACACCGGAGGGTCGATGAACGCGTCTGCTATGGGCTCTCACCGCCGTTCTCCGCAGCTTTATAAAACGGCGGCATTAGGCCGTTCTTAACTCCGTGCAGAATGGTATGGTTGCGTTAGGGGAGCTAATCTACGAGTTTGGAAAACAACACCCAAGGAGTTAGCGACATGATTATCTACGGTTTAAACACCTGCTCGATCTGCCAGAAGGCCCGCGAAGCACTAGAAGCCGACGGTAAAGAGGTTGATTTTCGCGATATTCGAGCGGAGCCCTTGGACCAAGTTGAATTGGCTGAACTGATTGCGGAGTTTGGAGATAGGTTGGTGGACCGAAAGTCCAATGACTATCGGGGGCTCAACGACTGGCTGAAAGCGTCCGAAGCGGAAGCTCAAATCTCGACCAAACCCAAGGTAATGGCTCGCCCAGTGATACGAGACCAAAATAACCTATACCTCGGTTGGGATGAAACGGTTCAAAAGGCTTTACTCGCAGGTTGATTGCTCGAAGGTTTTGCGGAGTCTCCCTTTACGGAAGGTCGCCAAGAAAGACACGCCTATATTGTCATTGTATGAGAAATTTGGTTCCAGCACTTTCCATGACATCCAGCAAACGCAAACTGCCCAGAATGGGAACCCTTCCTGGTCGAACTTCTGAGAAACACTCCGAAAATGGCGGCCTGTTGATACACTTGCATATATAAATTTCAGAGCTTCCCTACAACGCTGCTAAGTGCATTATGGCTGGGTTTGACTTTGTTTGGAAAAAGAATGGGAACGCTGTACAATGGCGCCGTTGCAATGCACAACTCTATCCGAATGTGATTTCGGGCCACACCCCGTGGTTCCAGAGTTCTTTAATCTTGCTGCACACACGCTCGCAGCAGCAGATAAAACCCCAAACAAAGTGGCCCTAAGAGTTGTGGTGTCGGGAGATGATCAATATCCTGAAATAGTAACCTATTCCGACCTAAAGACCGCAGTGATGGTTGCCGCTGCTGGCCTGGCGGCACATGGCGTGACACGCGGCGATCGTGTTGTCCTGAGAATAGGACACTCAACCGATTTCCCAATTTTATTTTTGGGGGCCGCAGCGCTTGGGGCTATCCCAGTCCCAACTTCGGTGTCTCTGAGCCAGATTGAATTGCAGTTCATTGTCAAAGACACAGCTGCCGTTCTCTTGATCTGTTCTGAACAAAATGCAATCGAAGTCTCGGGAATAAGATCCTTTGCGCCAAATAAAATGATTGCGGATCCGCTGCAAGATTTCGCAGTAACCCAAGCGGATGATCTTGCTTACATCGTTTACACATCCGGTTCTTCTGGTCGTCCAAAAGGTGTCGCACATGCGCATCGGGCGGCCTTTGCCCGAAGGATGATGTGGGAAGGTTGGTATGGCTTAACCCAAGAAGATACGATGCTACATGCAGGCGCGTTTAACTGGAGCTACACCCTTGGGGCAGGGCTTATGGACCCATGGGCCGCGGGGGCCTCTTCGCTGATTTATGCGGGTCCCCGAGACCCAAGCGTTTGGCCAAATTTGGTGAATACCTTTGGGGCGACGATTTTCGCCGCAGCTCCAGGCGTCTACCGTCAATTACTCAAGTCGAAGGCTGATTTGAGCGGGTTTTCCGGATTGCGGCATGGATTGTCCGCGGGTGAGACAATGGCGGCTTCACTACAACAGGAATGGGTCTCTCGCACTGGAAAGCCGGTTTATGGCGCGCTGGGTATGACAGAATGCTCGACATTTATATCCTCCTCTCCTGCGTTCCCAAGCAAGTCGGCTAAAGCCGGCCGCCCCCAAAAGGGGAGAAGAGTTGCACTTTTGCCAATTGATGAAGGTGAAAACGCTGTTCCAAGGGGCGATACCGGCCTCATTGCTATTCATCGCTCAGACCCGGGCCTGATGATTGGGTATTGGCAAAACGCGCAAGAGACTGAGGCGACCATGCGCGGCGAATGGTTCCTAACTGGGGATCTCGGCGTAATGGACAGCGATGATTACATTTTTTTTGAGGGCCGATCAGATGATCAGATGAACGCCCTTGGATACAGGGTAGCGCCCCAAGAGATCGAAGACGCCCTCATGCGCCATCCCAAGATAACGGGTGCCGCAGCGGTAGAGCTTCCAATTCGTAAAGACCTGTCCGTTATTGCCGCCTTTGTAACTTCGGATGAGTTGGACTTAACTGAAGCCGACCTAACAAGCCATTGTGCTGAATTTCTTGCGTCTTACAAAGTACCCAAGGTTTTTCGAACCGTGAAGGAATTGCCGCTAAACCCAAACGGGAAGTTGAGGCGAAAATCCCTAATCAAAATGTATGGATTTAGGTGACCATTTCACTCCGCAGCATAGTTAGCCATGCTCTGGGTCAGCCGTGGCCCGTTAGAGGCCCGATGTTCAAGTGCAGCATTCGCCAATAAGGGCGGTGAGCCGCCATTCGCTGCACTCGGCATCAAGGTCTGCTATGCGCAGAAATCGCCCTTTGCAAAGCCCTAATCAATGATCTCGAAGGAGGGCTGAAACCTGCACCATTGTCACAAGTAGATCTTATGCCGCGACGCAGCTTTTCTAAACCAGCCATTCGTGCATCACGCAGCATCATGGCTGGCTCCGTTTGAAACAGTATCTTAAACAATTTTTCCGAAAATCGCGCTGTGGTGTACTTTGTCGAGCATTCGCGGTAGGCGTTTGGAGATGCGATGTCGTATCTGGCACGCATGACTAATTCCAAATAAATTTGGTTTGGCACGCTTTACGGCTGCTTCTCCAGATGATCCGAGAAATCGGACGAAAGGTATATTACATGGAACTTCCAGCAGCGATCCAAGGCGAGTCACTTACACGACTATTACAGGGCTTCGGCCTTGGTGCAGTTGTCGCAATAGGTGTCGGATTTGGTTGGGGTGGCTGGACTTTGGGCAGCACCGCCGCTGAGCAAAGTGCGACCGAAACGTCTGCTGCGGTCGTCGCCGCTCTGGCGCCGATTTGCGTTAAAAACTTCCAAGCCGACTCTCAGGCAACTGCCAACATGACGGAGCTTTTGGCTGAATCAAGCTACAAAAGGGACAATTTACTGGAGGACGCTGGTTGGGCGACCTTCTCGGGAAGTGATGAGCCAACACCAGGAGTTGCGGAAGAATGCGCGCAGCGATTGGCTGAAGTATAATCAAAAAATGCGGTGACCAATATTATTATTGGTCACCGTGCATGTTGAGGACGGCAGGATTATCTCGACTTGAAGGCCGATCTCCCGAATTGAGGCCAATAGATATATGAAGTCGCTAGTGGCCATTGGCGCGTCGCTCATCTGGGTCAAGCTTCTCTTTGCAGTCTAGTTGATGCCTTGATGGCACCGCTGCACGCATGTGTCAGAACGTCATCCATCTCGATCAACGGTCTGACGACACCGCCAAAGCCGCCGTGCTTTACGGTCATCGGAAGACGAATGCCGAAGATTTTCAGCAACCCACGGACTTCGTTGGCAAGATCCATCGTTTTCTTCAGCAATGCCTTGCGTGTGCTGAGCAAAGCACGCACACCGTGCGCCTCTCGGCTCTTCATATGCACCGGACTAAACCAACCGGTGCGCAGGACTTGAGCGATGCCACGTGCATCATTCTTGTCTGTTTTGTTCCGCATTGCCGACAGCGCTGCATTGACCTGACGTGCTTCCATACACACGACGTTAAAACCTTCTGTCTTCAATCCAAAAAGCAGATGTTGGCTCAGAGTGCCCGCCTCAAAGCCTACCCGTTCAATCGGATAGGGAAACGCGGCAAGGCATTCCGCTATGTCCTTGATCTCACACGGTAGCTCGCGTTCAAGCTGCACCGCACCCTTGCCATCAACAATGCAAACCGCACAGGATCGCAGCGATACGTCTATTCCGGCAAAATATTCCATTTCTCATCTCCCTTGTTCACATCATCCTGTGATCTTATCGGGAGCTCGACCTCAGAGCAGAGGGTAGCCCAATTACGCATGCTTTGGGCCCATACTGTGAATTGAATTTTTGCGTTGCATGCGTTCGCAGCACGAGAAATGCCGCGTGAGCGAGAAATCTGATACTGCTGCGCAGCGGGAAAACCAGCCATTCATGAAAGACGCAGCAAGAATGAGTTTGTCAATTCACACACCCTCCGGACAAAGCTGCCTTTAGCCAAATTGTCTCAGGAAGGATTATTCTCGCGAAGACAACATGCTAGAAATTGCAATCGAGAACGAAATAACCAATGACAACAAAGCCGTGACAGATAGAAACAAGAAGCTGGTATCCATCTGAAACCCACCGGCCCAAAAGAGCATGACTGGGAGGCCGTGCAAAAGATAGACGGGCATTGTCTCTTGGCCCAACAACGCCAATGGTCTGGAACGCGTTGGCAGCATGGCAAGGAATGATATTGATGCAATGATCCCGACGGCAATCATAACCGCACGGTAACCGATGCCAGGTGTGTGGAGCGGTAAATTCGAATACGGATGGGAACCCCACAGCAACCGTATTGAAATGTAGTCAGAAACGAAAACAGCGACCAAAAATATTGAGACGAACAGAATGCAGAGGGGAACGCGGTATTGCGGCACGGCTCTAAAAATTCGTTTGCCATATAGATGCCCAAATATGAATGCGGGAAAGAAAACCAGAGTTCTGGACATGCCGAATTCCAATCCAATTTCGTCAATAAACCCTGCGGCTAACGCGAAAGCGACGCTGAGAAGGAGTGGATATGGTAGTTTTACTGCCAGTGGCAATAGAAGTTTCCAGATAAACAGACTGAACAGAAACCAGACTATCCAAACCGGCGATAAAAAGTTGGTTACCCTTTCCGGTGCGAAATATCCAAGCGCAATAAAGTAGACCACTTGGAAAATGAGGAGAGGCACGAGTAGCCGCCTACAAATTTTGAACAAGCCTCTCGCATCCATGCTCGACTTGGACATCATGCCGCTGATCATCGCAAAAGCAGGGATGTGAAACGTATAGATTGCAAAATAAAGACTGCCGCCATAGCCCTCACTCTCAAGCAGATGTCCCCAAACAACCAACAGAATGAGTGACCCGCGTGCAATGTCTGGCAGATTGTTTCTCGCTTCCAAATGCTCCACCTCTTTGAGTTCCTGCTCTTAAAGCATACAACTTTCCGACTATTCTAGTAAGACCACAGCCTGCCTAATGGCTTCAGAATGAAAGATGGTGGGTAAAGCTTGCAGTCGGGACAGCAGTTTGCGCTCAAACCGGCCATGCGGTGATGCTGCACACCGGGCTCAAAGAGCTAAATGATGCCTGCCGTTGCGCCCATTTGCGGTCGAATCCCGAAAAACGTTGCGTGACCAGCACTTGCCTGCGTTGCCAACGACAGTCGTTGTCATTGGGACTGAAATTACAGCCGTTCGTGTTTGGCGTAGCGAATTCAGCGGCAGAGCCCGAAGGCGACTTTAGAGCTGTTTAGCAGAATGTTATTCTTGGACCGAACGCGTTTGCATTTGGGACAACAGCGCCTGAAGAAACTCTTAATTCAGTGCTTTATCGAAGATACTTTTAAGTACCAGTTTTTTTGAATTTCAAGGCGCGTGCTAAACCTTAGGCAGGCAAGCGCACTAATCCCATTTACTCAGCATTAGGAAAAAAATTGTGACTGCCATATATAAGAAAAACCCGCAGCCACTTACCATGAGGCTCATGAGAATAAATCCCCAGATACCAGGCGTGAAGGAAATACGAAGGTTACTTGGCTCTATGTAAAATGTGGCTTCGTTAAAAAACACGAAATGAATTGTAAGCGCATTCATTATTATCATTACTGGAATGATTTTTATCGGCGGTTTCCCACGTGCCTTCATTGCAGGGGAGGGTAAATCAGCGCCAGGTCGGGCAAATTTGAGCAAAGTAAAGCTCAATGTCACGGCAATCATCACGACAATAAGGTTCGCCTCATTCAGGACAAAGTTTTCCGCCAATTCTGCCGAGTAATACTGCTGTACTGTCGCATAATCTGCATCAAATTTTGAAAGCCACGTTCTCGCCTTTGCTGCCGACTGAACCGGCAATAGATTGATCCATGGGGACAGCAAATTGAGGAACGCTACGGTTA
The DNA here is from genome assembly GCF_041205415.1 of Falsihalocynthiibacter sp. BN13B15. Taxonomy (NCBI): domain Bacteria; kingdom Pseudomonadati; phylum Pseudomonadota; class Alphaproteobacteria; order Rhodobacterales; family Roseobacteraceae; genus Falsihalocynthiibacter; species Falsihalocynthiibacter sp. BN13B15. Next base: position 12,494 of record NZ_JBGFCE010000020.1, on the reverse strand, counting down.
GTCCAGGAGCAAGCATGAGAAGCAGCACGCCAAATCAATCGTTGAGGTCAACTATGCGTAAAAATTTCTTCACTATGCGTCCTTAAACTCGGCTCGTATTCTGTTCTTTTTTGACGAAGTGTAAAAACTCTAAGAGTTCAACCCGTGTGGCCCAGCTTCGAAGACAGGATTGAATATTAGAAATGAAAACAATGACCTTTCACCATCCATAACCCATTGATCTATATAAAGGGAAGGTCGCCATTACAAGCCTTCAGATGTTTTTGGGAGCTGTTGGTCGCAAGTTTGATAAATTTTGGCGGGGTGGATTTCTTGTGTCGGCCAGCAATTTTGCTGCTGCAATATACGCATCGTTTGCAACGTATCGAGTAATTATGGGTAAATGCGGGCACGTTTCATGGCGGGGCAGGATTGAATTTCGTTCATTTCAAAATTATTTCACCAAACGTAATTACGATTTTTTCCCTTATTTCGTTCGCCACTTGGTGAATCTTCGCTTGCGGTAGAACTACCGTGCAGTATCTCGCTAGAGGTGAATGTCGGTCTCTACTGGAAGTAGACGTGTTCACTTGGTCGGAAGGCGCACATTCGCTGCAACCTACGCCAAGTCCTGCTGTGCGGACTAAACACCAACGACTTGACGGTCGAAATCTCTTTGGAATGGCGCCGTCGCTGATCAAAACACTAATAGTAAATATCGCGAAAATGAGGCCGAGCCCAAGCGTCCAAATATCAAATAACAGCATTGGCCATCTCTTCATATGCGGCAGGGTCAATTGATGTATTATCCAAGGCAGAAAAGCTGAAGAAAATGGCATAAGTTGAATACGGCATTCATACAATTTAACGGAATGCCAAACTAATCACCACTTCCGATTTGAGCTCAGAGCCGCCTAGGAACACAGGAATTGTTGTGATGATGAGGTTGGGAAAACTTAGGGGTACCCCGTCGGCATCATTGCGGTCGTAAGTGAACCGAACCTGTGTTGCGGTTCGTTGAGATGGTCAGATCACTGGTCTCGTAAATTTGGAACTGTTTGGGGAGGGCGAGCAGTCTTGTGCTTGCCCCAACGCGCGGTTGGAACGCCTTTACGGTATTGGCCCCTCGGCATGATAATCGGCACTATAGGTGAGGTGTTGACGATGGTTCAGAAGGATCGCGCCCAAGCCAACCCGAAAGAATTCAACAAAACCAGACAGGAGCGGAGGAACAGCACAAATACGAACAGCACTTGTCAGGTTTCTTCAAATAAAATCAAAGTAGAGCGGAGGAGAGGCAACGTTTTGCCAATTATTTCATTGAGTTGCGAAAAGTTTCGTAAATTGATCGTTGATATATTTGCCGGATTATTTTTCTATACCGCTTGAATGCCACACTTTTCCAGCAACGTAAAAACAAGAATCGAGCTGGCATTTTCCTCGCATTAGCGTCAAAGGCGGATTATGGGCCTTCGCTATAAACTGCAAGACCGCCGCAGGTCCGAACGGAATTAAGCTAACAAAAATCGATGCGGAACCATCCTTATTGAGACTAAATCGATTAGGAGTATTTTTAGGGCCGGTTATTTGATATTTACGATTTTTGCGAATAAATTTGTTGGGGGACATTATGTTGAGGATACTTTGGTCGCGTGGAGTTTGGGCAAGACTCTCCCTGACCGTGATCGCCGTGGCTGTGCTGAGCGCTTGCGTTCCAAACGCGGCCGAAGCTCCCGCCAAAGAAGCACCTCTAGATAATTCCGACCTTTATCCAGATACCCGTTTTGCGAAGAGTATAGTTTTGCGAATGGAACCCTACTTTCCCTTTGGCATTCAAAAGACCTGCGGGGACGAATATCCCAGACTGAGGTTGGCGAATGTTCAGGAGAGTCCCGAGCAAGGAAATATTTCTCTTTGGGAAACTAATTCTAAAACAGTAAACACAGATCGTTATGTGCTTTGGCATGCGCCAAGCGCGTGTGGTTTTCTTGTTGAAACCCCCGCCGACGACGATGAAGGACCGTTTTCTACCGGAGGATACATACTCCTACACGATATGGGTGGCGGAATTACCCACGCTGGCTCAGCCACAATTTCCGTCGAGGGAATGGCTTTTTCAAGGCCAACATATTTCGGTATAACTCCCCGCGATAATGCGAACATTCAAGCGGCCCAAAGTGAAAAATTTCTGGAGTGCCGAGCGCAAACAGATGGGTCTCGAAGTGAGTGCGAAGACCTAACCCGAAAGTGGGCGCGGACGAACACCGCTGTCCTCGGCATCGCTTTCGATCGCTCAGAGAAAAAAGATAGCGTAGTCCTTTTCATGATCGATGATCGCCTGTGGTGGGCAGGTCGTGAAATCAAATAGTGCTGCCCATTTTGGTTTGTCTAGCAAGAGCTGAACGGCGCGCCGGATGCCCGTTTTCTTGTAAATCTGGGTGACTTTTGTTCGCCGCATGGAATGCGTGCCGTAATCCACCATAATTGATCCTCTGCATCTGCGCGTGCGCGCCGTTTTAAATCGTTCCGCTCCTTGCAGAGATCTTCGACCGTGACGCTGCTGAAGTCTTTTCCTTGCGTTTTGTTTTCGCAATAACGAATGGCGGCAAAGTATCGATCTACAGCCTTGTCGTTGTGCCTATTTGCGTAGACCTGCCTGTTTGTCATTCGCAAACCAAGGGCTGGTGCGTTGGTGTCCTCTTTGATCCAAATGCCGCCGGAGACTCTGCTGTTGGCTTCGCCTAAGCTGTTCAAATAAGGTGTCTAAAAATCTCAGAGTATTCATCACCTTGACACAACAGAACCAAACAGTATGAATAATTACATATTGACATGTCAGCGACCCATTTCCCGCCCGAAAATGCAGAACTCCTTCAGTTTTAGGCTGCAAAATTCTTAAAAAATGGAGCGTCTAATCTTTAGAATTAAAACGTTTAGGAGGAAATATGGCATTGATTATGTCGCACGCCGATTGGATAAAGAATACATATTCGTTAACGAGTCCACGGAGTGCTGCGCTCAAAGCGATTGATCAAGCATTGATGGTCCGAAATGAATCTCAGGCAAAATTTGCGCTGGTCAGCTGGATAAATGCACAGAACTCAAAGAAACAGAATTGGCACAAAAGCGTCAGGAATTCTAAAGGCGCGGTGGCGGACCTCTACAAGCAGCTTAACGTTTTAGGTTCTGAGGTAAGTTTTGATAGTTTGGGGGATGAGTGGGAAGACTTTTTCGCCAAGAACGAGATCCGCAAGCTCCAAAACGCGGCCAAGGCGAAGATGTTCGATGGGAAGAAGCTGGAACTGAAACACAGCGTTTTTGGCGTGGCCCGAGCCAAAAAAGATGATTTCTGGTCGAAAACGGAAGCGGTTGCTAAGTCTTCAGCTGGTGTTAGCTATAAGGCAGCCAAAGCGACTAAAAAGTTTGGCAGCCTTGCAAGTAAGATCGAGGACACGATCGAGTTGATAACCACAGGTATTTCCGACGGCCCCAAAAAAGAGATCATCGGAGCCGTGTTCGGTTCAAGTGCCCAAGAATTCGCGATCAGTGCGGCGCCACTTTTTGGCCTGGTTACATCCGGTGGAAAAGCTGTACTTGGTTGGAATGACGTTATTAAAACCATCGATAGCGCGGAAAAAATGATGAAGATTCGCCCCTCTATCCGCATGGGGGACCCCTCCGAAGCTCTGACGGCAATCAGTCAAATTTTGGACCGACAAATCAGTTACAAAGCAAGAAAAGCCGGCATCCACTCCGGCGCATTCGCTGCGAAAGGTCTTGGCCTCCTAATCGATGGTGGCGCTGCCACAAACACGGTGGCCGGGGCATGCGAAACCGTCGCTGTTTTGTTAAACCAGCTGGCCGATTTTGTTGCTGACGTCCGAGAAATGGAGGCGGCCAACGAGCTTATCGCTGCCAAGGAATTCGACCTAAAGCTCTTTGAGACCTGCCCAATCTTGGGCTGTTATTATGTCTCGATTCAGGACCATTCGAGCATCATGGATTTCAACTTTGAGAACATGGGCAAGCAGAACTGGCAGCAAGAGGCGCTGCGCCTGAAATATGCAATTGATCCAGTGATTAAAAAATCGCAACAGTTGATCGAAAAATCAAGAATTGAAATTCCTGGCATGGCCTCGGCCAAGGGCGTTTACCAAAGCTCTAGGATGCAAAGATTTAACGTGTGGACCATGTCTAAAGGTTTGGGGCGCGCTTGGTAAACATCTGCTTCAAAAGGGGGCAGTTCATCGCGGATTGGGCCGTACGTGAAAACCGTGTGGAAAAGCACGATTTTTGCAAGTTGAGCGCCTAGGAACTATAAAAGTAGGTGGCGGCGTAGAACAAGGCGCCGCCTCTTGCCGATAGCTTAACGATGTGTAGAGCGAGGAGCCCGAGCTCTTTGTTTTTACCAGCTCGGATATGCTCAAAAATACAGTGTGCGATGTCTCTTAAAGTCATCCCCCAGCACCCTATAGATCGCGTGCGACATGCAGTAGATGCTATTTTACACAGACGACCTTGGACAGAAGTTCAGCGAAAATGGATCGACGGGATCGGGCGCCAGTTTGAAATGGCAACTGTCGTGGACCGCTAGGCCTTTGATGCTAAACCCTTCGCCTCGCAGGCAAAAAGGGCGGAATGGAGACCTTCGCTCCACTAGCGCCGCAGCCAATTCAGTAGTGAAAAGCGGACATTATAGGACCCTAGTTTTTAGAGCCTCAATCATTAACGCCGTCATTCCCCCAAAAACGGTCTTCCTGCACTAAAGGTTGCTCGTCAGGAGTGCTATCCTTTCCCGCGTAGAAATATCAAGATGGCGGTGGAGCAATGCAACGTAGCCCAAACCCGTAGAACGATCCTTGCTGACGTTGCTCAGTTGATCGGCTAACAGTTTTGCAGCGCCGCCCGTTGAAATCACTGGTACTAGAGACGCTCTTGGCTGGAGTTCTTTGAATAGGTCAAATTCTTCTAGGATGCCGCCCATCCCACCAAGGAATACAGCGTCGCTAAATTCATGCTCTGACAACATCCGACGGCGCATTCCTTACAGGCTTGCCTCCAAGTTGCGGTCGACCCCGTCCGTGTAAACAACGATTTTGAATAGTTCGTTTTCCTCAAGGTATTCATCGTTGAAAAAGCCCTATTGGTCCCGCATGACCCACTTTCCGTAATCGACATCCAGGCTTTTTGCCACTTCTAATACCATGAGCGTAATAGCAGGATGGCCGCCCCAATCCAACGGTCTCCCTCCAAGCGTCACGAGGACAAGCGCAGAGACGGCGGCATTAATGGCCACTGTGTCTGCGGTGGCTGCATGCTCTGGGCCACGTTTTGGATCAGGCACCCCTGCGGAAAGGAAAATTGAAGCAGACAAGATTACGCCTCCCGACCCGACAATGATCAAGCCGCCTCTGATACCTTAATCGAGCGAACGGCTGCAATGTGGTCATTCAACCATTGAAAATGGGCACCCTAAGCTTCGCGAATACCGATGTGATCGTAAACCAGAACTGGGGCTCGAGCCTGATCAGATCGTAGCGCCTTTTCGGCAAGATTGGTCATCCTAATTGGTTTGTGCTCAGGTCAAATAACCCTCAGCACGTGATTGTCTTTCGCTTTTGCGTACCCGTTTTCTTGACGGGTCCACTTGCTGTCAAAATATGTTGGCGTGTCTAAATTGACCATAACGTCAGAAGCGCAAAGACGATGCCATAACACGTCCTGAAATGGTTCACGCTTCAAAATGTCCAACTCGTGTACTCGGGGTAGATGGCCTTTTTCTCTATCTCAGGCGCTGCATTTATATATTTCGGGTCCGCCGAAGGTCGCTGCACAACGAGTAAACCTGACTTTCTATTCACAGATACGTCGAACATACTGGAGTAAGTCTCCCAATCCACGTGCCTGCGTCCCCAAGTTTACATGCCAACCAAAACGATCGTGACCTTGGAAACTCTAAGGGCGTTGTCTGGAATGACTTTTCGAATAGTTTCGGTAGGCCGCGAGTCATCGACATCTTTACTGTTCACGGACAAATCTACCAACAAATTTCCTTGTTGGTTCCATTTCTGAAGTTCGTATTTTGCCCATTGATCGTTGGCAGGATGATAGTTGATGAAAACTCTGTGCCTAGCCATAATCACTGATCCCCAAAAATGTTTGTAAAAAGAAAATGAAGATAACATTTCATCGAGGAATGCGATCACCACCGCCAAGATCGGCAATCTCGCCGTGGATACGTTGCAAATCGCGGGATCGGCGGTCACGACGACGGCGAGATCTTATAGTTCTGGGGACTCCGCGATCGCGACCAGCTATAGCACCGTGGCCAGCAAAACCATCACCCGCGTTGCGGGCTACACGTCCATCCTTGAATTCAACTGTTCAATTACGAGTGTGGTTGGGCCGACGGCAAGGATTGCGACCTTCAAGATCAAGCGCGATGGCGTGGAAATCCGCACGGGGGTTTCTGTGACCATTCCGCCAACGGGCACTGGAACGAACACGCTCCAAAGCGCGACGGTGCATGTGGTTCATGAGGATGGAAATACATCGGGCGGTTCAACCACCTACACCGTTGAGGGCTACGGTCCCTACATAGCCGCAAAACAGCGATATCTCGCAATCACACAGACAAAAAAGTGAGGACTTCCGATGGATAACATTCGGTATACAATTTACGACATCGCGGCGGGCCGAAGTCTGGAAGTTGGGGAAACACAGGCCGACGCGATCTCGGCTATGATGGCCAACTTGCCGGCAAATCACGCGATGATCCCCTTGGAATATGGCGACGAGGAATGGTATTTTGTCAACGGCAAGCCGGTGCCGCGTCCGGCACCTCCGGACCTCGCGATCCGCTGGTTTGGCGTGATTTTGCCCGATGTCGACGCGCTCAATCCATTGGAGCTGGAGATCAAATCGACCCATGTGAACGGGCGTTTTAACGTCACAGCCCCTCGGGTCGTCTTTGCCCAGCCCGGGATTTATGAGGTGACGCTCAAACAGGCGTGGCCCTTGCGATCGGTGACGGTAACGCTTGAAGTGACGGCGGTACCGGAAGGGATTTCTCTACCTGAAGGCTTTGTGATTGCGCCGGATATCAATGACTTCCGTGCCACCTTTATCACGGCGCTTTATGGGGAGAGTGAAGCGGTCGCGCGGGCGGTTCTGGGCAATCCGGATGATACAACCCGCCAAAGATGGCTGTTGAAACGGGCGATCTATGACCGCGCGCTTGCCGGCACGCTGAGCGCCTCCGATCAATTGGCCTTGGAGCAGGCGGTGAAATATTCCGGCACCTCCACGGCGGACGAACTGGCGCTGATTGGCCAAAAAGTCGCCTTTGAAAACTGGGTGGTGATGCGCACCGAGGGCATCCGACAGGAAGCCGAGCGGCGGATGCTGGCGGCCCCCACATGCGATGACGTTCTGCAGGCCGTCGACTGGGCCTATGCCGAGAGCGCGACGGCCGTCGCCGAGGCGCAAACGCTCTAGGCGTGCCTCTTGCCGGCGCCCCAAATCTATCCTGACACCAACCTTGGCGCTAGAGCGCGCCCGAACACACGGAGTGCCGATGTGACTGATGACCTATGCGACCAGCGGGGCCAAAGCCCTGCTAAAACCTACTTGGCGCAATTTACGGAAATGGAGCGTCTTGCGTTGCATTCTCTGGCGGAAATTTTCCAAGACAAGCCAGCGCGCGATGATCTGCGGCGTTTGGTGCAGGAGGGCACGACGCTCAAGGAGATCATTCTCGCCTATCGCACCCAGCGCCGGATGATGTCGTCGCTCAAAGCGGTGGCCTCGCTGATCGCTGTGGTTGGTGCGGCCTATGCAGCGCTCAAGACGCTTGGCGTATTCCCCAAATAATCCAATTGAAACAACAGAAACGAGGCAAGAATATGAGATTGATTCCAGAATGGAAGCAGGTTTTGACCAACGCATGGTCGGCAATTTTGGCCATCATTGGCGCAGTGGCGATGGCGGCGGGCGCGGCGTGGGAGTATTTTGCGCCGGAGGATCTCGGGCTGGAAAGCTGGCAATATCTGATGATCGCGGCGTTGCTGTCGGCGGGGGGCTCGGGCGCGCGAGTAACGCAGCAGGAGGCGCTGGCCCAAAAGGTGGCGGAGTATCTACGCGCCAGCGGCGGGGCGATCCAGAAAAAAGGCGTGGGCATCCTTGCGGCCAGTGCGGTGGCTTTGGCGAGCGCTGTTGGCTTTGTCGGCGGTTGGGAAGGTAAAGAGAACCAAGCCTATTGGGACAATATCGGCAAGGTCTGGACGGTGTGTCATGGCGAAACGCGTGGTGTGGGGCAGGGCGATTACTACTCCGATGCGCAATGCGCGGAGATGCTGGCCGAGGGGCTCCTTGAATTTGAGCGCCAGCTCGATCGCTGTTTGGCATCGCCGGTGGAGATCCCCGTCAACACGAAGATTGCGATGACGGCCTGGTCTTGGAATGTGGGCGTCGGTGCGGCTTGTCGCTCCACATTGATGCGTAAAATGAATGCGGGCGATCTGCTGGGGGCCTGCCATGAATTGCCGCGCTGGAACAAGGCAGGTGGCAAGGTGATCCGTGGTTTGAGCAACCGACGCGGGACCGAGCGCAAGCTTTGCCTCTCTGAGTTGGGGTGATGCGTCTTCCAAATCCGTGGCTCATTCTTGGCGGCGCTTGGTGGTTCTGCACCGAACATCACCATACCTTGTTCCCTAAATTGGCCACGAGGTGGTTGGCCTTTTTTACTTTTTGAGAAACTGATTGAAAAGATTAACAAATAGTTTACGCACGTAGCATGGGACATCGCTTGACGCGGCGAAAAATGATTTAAAATCGGCGTTTTAGGCAGCAGGCATGGACACCCCTCAACACGAATGCATCGCGTGCATTTGGTGCGGCCCGTCCTGATTGCGCCGTCGATTTCCCCCACATTTCTTTTCACAAGTTCAAACAAGCGAGTACCCTATTTTTATGTCCATTCATTCAGAAACACAGGTCAACACCGAAACAACGAACGCTCAGCAGAAGCAAAAAATCACCGCCCTAAGTGATGGCGGCTGGGTGATCACATGGCAGTCCAATACTCAGGATGGCGACATTTACGGCATCTTTTCGCAGGCCTATAACGCCGATGGTACCGCACAAGGCGTTGAAACACAGGTCAACTCGTATATAGCAGGCCAACAGCTCAGCCCAGAGATCGCCGCACTGAGCGATGGCGGATGGGTGATTACGTGGACCTCCACTGGCCAAGATGGCGGCAGCTTTGGTGTCTTTTTACAGGCCTTTAATGCCGATGGGACCACGCAAGGCAGCGAAACACGGGTCAATACCTACACGCCAAGCTCCCAGTACAACCAACAGATCACGGCCCTGAGCGATGGCGGCTGGGTGATCACATGGCAGTCCATTAGTCAGGATGGCGGCCATCTACGCACAGGCCTATAACGCCGACGGCACGACGCAGGGTGGCGAGACACAGGTCAACACCTACACGACACTGGGCCAGACCGAACCACAGATCGCCGCACTGAGTGATGGTGGCTGGGTGATTACATGGGAGTCCAGTGGCCAGGATGGCGAGTCAAACGGCATCTATGCGCAGACCTATAATGCCAATGGCACGCCCCAAGGCGGCGAGGTTCCGGTCAACACCTACACAGTAGGCGATCAGAATACCCCCCAAGTCACCGCACTGAGTGATGGTGGATGGGTGATCACATGGGTGTCCGTTGATCAGGACGGCGACTTACGCGGCGCCTATGCGCAGGCCTATAATGCCGATGGCACGCCCCGAGGCGGCGAAGTACAGGTCAACACCGAAACAACAGGACAGCAACAGTTCCCAACTATCACCGCGCTGAGCGATGGCGGTTGGGTTGTCACATGGACGTCGCCGGATGGCGACATTTACGGCATATATTCACAGGCCTATAACGCTGATGGCTCGCCTCAAGGGATCGAGACTCAGGTCAATACCTCCACAGCTGGTGACCAGTACGGCCACCAGACCGCCGCGCTGAATGATGGCGGATGGGTCGTCATATGGGCTTCACGTGGGCAAGATGGCAGCGATAGCGGCGTCTATGCACAGGCCTATAATGCAGACGGCACGCCGCGAGGCGTGGAGACACAGGTTAATGCCTTCACACTAGGCGATCAGACCGACCCCGAGATCAGCGCCCTGAGTGATGGCGGCTGGGTGATCACATGGAGGTCCGATGTGCAGGATGGCAGCAGTAACGGTATCTATTCACAGGTCTATAACGCCGATGGCAGCGTGAACTGGGGGCTGCCCTCGGATGTGGCGGCTTTTGAAGGGATTGCGGCTGATCTGGACTTGTCGGCGGTGCATTTTGCCGTTGCTGGCGGGGGCGCGAGTTTTGCTATGACGCTCACGGCGGACAGCGGTACGCTGGAAGCGACCTCTAGCGGCACAGTCACCGTGACCGGCAGCGGCACTGGCGCATTGATCCTGACGGGCCTTCCGGCGGATATCGATTCCTTCCTGAACACCCCCACGGCGATTCAGTATACGGGTGCTGCGGACGTCACCGGAAACAATGCGGCGTCGATCACTTTGACCGCCAACGACGGTGGAACGGTTGAAGCCCTTGGTGCGGTCAACGTGGATATCACGCCCGTGTTGGAAACGCAGGTCAATACCAATACCAACAACCAACAAGTCAATCAGCAGATCACCGCTCTGAGCGATGGGGGATGGGTGATCACATGGCAGTCCCTTGACCAAGATGGCGACAACTACGGCATCTATGCACAGGCCTATAACGCCGATGGCACGACGCAGGGCGGCGAGACGCTGGTCAATACCTTTACTGCCGGCAACCAGAACATCCCCCTGATCACCGCACTCTACGGTGGCAGCTGGGTGATTACATGGCGGGATTTTGGGCAAGATGGCAGCAGTAACGGCGTCTATGCTCAGGCTTATAACGCGTATGGTCAAGCGTTTGGCGGCGAAACACGGGTCAACACCGAGACGGCAGGCGCTCAGTCTTACCAGCAGGTCGCCGCCTTAAGCGATGGTGGATGGGTCATCACATGGGATAGCCCTCAGGATGGCGGTGGCGGTGGTTATGGCGTCTATGCACAGGCCTATAACTACGATGGCACGCCTCAAGGCACCGAAACACAAGTCAACACCGAGACGTATTCAGACCAATACAACGCTCAAATCGCCAGTCTGAGCGATGGGGGATGGGTGATCTCTTGGCAATCCAATATTCAGGATGGCAGCAATTTAGGCATCTATGCACAGGCCTATAACGCCGATGGCTCCCCGCTTGGCGGCGAGACGCAGGTTAATACTTACACAGCTGGCAACCAAACCGTCCAACAGATCGCCGCGCTGAATGATGGCGGATGGGTGATTTCATGGAGGTCCGATGGTCAGGATGGCGACGGCTCCGGCATCTATGCACAGGCCTTTGACGCGGATGGAACGGCCCAAGGCGGCGAGACGCAGGTCAACAGCTATACAACAAGCGAACAATTCGCGCCCCAGATCGCCGCGCTAGAGGATGGCGGTTGGGTGATCACATGGACCTCCACGGGGCAGGATGGCGACTTAAACGGCGTCTATTCACAGGCTTATAACGCCGATGGCTCCCCGCTTGGCGGCGAGACGCTGGTCAACACCCACACCACCGACCAACAAGTTTCCCCCCAGATAACCGCACTAGAGGGTGGCGGCTGGGTGATCACTTGGCTGTCCAATGGTCAGGATGGCAGCAGTTATGGCCTCTATGCGCAGGCCTATTATGCCGATGGCAGCACGCAAGGCGACGAGACGCAGGTCAACACCTATACTGAAGGCAATCAATACCTCCCACAGATCGCCGCACTAGAGGGTGGCGGGTTTGCGATCACATGGATCTCCTTTGGTCAGGATGGAAGCGACGTCGGCGTCTTTGCCCGCAGTTTTCAGCCGGTCTTGAGTGAGGATGTCGCGGTTACACTCACAGGAGCGCAGATCGCAGGTCACACGCTTACGGCAGAGCTCACAGGCATCGACACAGACGATCCGCGCTTTACCATTAGCTATGCTTGGACAGTGGATGGAGTGATTGTCGAGACCACCTCCGACAATACCTTCGCTTTGACCTCCGCGCATGTTGGGTGGGAAGTTGGCGTCACGGTTGTCGTCAATGACGCGCTGTTTGAAACTGCAACGGCACAGGTTTCGTTGGATACGTGGGCGATTGACGATGGCAATCACGACCTGACTGGGACTGTTCTGCTTGTCAGTGACAACGCCGATCCGGCGGTATTTGCGCTGGGGGATACGGTGACTGCAGATGTAAGCGGCTTGGCCGATGGCGACGGGTTGGGCACGCTGCGCTATCAATGGTTGCGCTCGGGCGAGAAGTTTGAAGGGGCGCAAGAGGCCACTTATACGCTCACGGATGAGGACGAAGGCCATGTGCTGACGGTTCTCGTTTACTTTAATGACGGCGGGGGGTTCCACGAGGCAGTGACCAGTGTTGCGGTCCAAG
>NZ_JBGFCE010000019.1:0-43087 GCF_041205415.1 Falsihalocynthiibacter sp. BN13B15 | reverse complement strand
CTTCAAGCGCGACCTTGGCTTTGAACTCTGGCGAATGGTTCTTTCGTTTTTTCATTCTGGATCACTTCTCTCATCGTGCGATCCACCTTAACAACTGGTCCGAAATTCCGCGACCACCTCTGAACCGCTGGGTCCGGTTGCGTGTGCCATTCGGCATGATCTTGGCAACTAAACATTTGTCATTATCATAGAGAACTGACTGCGGCACTGCGCCAAAGAACGCGAATGCATGAACGTGACCGTCCAACCAAGCCTCGGTGTTTGCAGCGGGATACGCTCGGACATAATATGCATCGCTATGTGGCAGATCCAAAGCAAAAAATAGGCCTTTTGCTCCACGCCACCAATGACGACGAGAGCTTCACCAAAATCCCCCTGTGCGTGTCCCGGCGGATTGCTCAAAGGCACAAACATCTCACGTGATCCACGCTTCTTGCTGCGCACATAATCTTTGACGATGGTATAGCCACCGTCGAACCCGCATTCATTGCGGAGCCGTTCAAAAATGCGCTTGGCTGTGTGGCGTTGTTTACGGGGCCGCCCTTGGTCGTCGGACAGCCAATGTTCAATCTGATCCATAAACGCATCCAGCTTTGGGCGCTTGATTGCAGCCGTCCGCCGATATCCAGGCGGCTCAGAATACGTTAGCATCTTCGAAACGCTGTCTCGGCTAATTCCAAAGTCCCGAGCAATTTGCCGTCCGCTCAACCCATCCTGAAAGTGGGCCCGCCGTACCTTCAAATACAATTCCACAGTGAAAATCCCCAAGCCCTCCCATCAAACGAAAGGGCTAAAGTGGACGACTTTTAAGCCGCCCGCGACAACACAATGCCGCCGCTACTGTGGTCGAGTATTGCTCCGCCGATTACACGTCGTGCGCCACAAGCCGCGCCTGCTCAGCCTCTCGCATTGATACTGCGTATCAACTGCCGAGCAATGGATGACGGCTCCTGCTAAATCTCTGGTGACCTGGCCGAATGGCTGGAAGGGCAGAAAATGAAGCATGTCCGTGGGGCGCCATACCACCCACAAACCCAAGGCAAAATCGAACGATGGCACCAGACCGTGAAGAACCGTGTTCTGCTGGAAAACTATTACCTGCCCGGCGATCTCGAACGCCAGATCGGAACGTTCGTCGACTATTACAACAACCAGCGCTACCACGAGAGCCTGAACAACGTCACGCCCGCCGACGTCTACTTCGGCCGGGACAAAGCCATTATCAGAGAACGGGAGAAGATCAAAAAGCAGACTATCCGCCAACGCCGCTTGCAACATCAAAAACAAGCGGCATAATTAATCACACAAACGAACCAGAGCCTCCTGTGCTCAAACCGTTCTGACGTCCAACTTTATATGACGACGGACACTAGCAAGGTATCTAGAGATTCAATTTGGGAAGTATCTTTGCAAACGAACGTAATCGTCCATACTTCAAGTCAAATTTATACTCGGGAGCCTAGGGGTGCATATCGTCAGATGTGCCACTTGGAATAGTCTGGCTTCCACATGCAAAATCGCGATCGGTAATACCCTTTTGGAGGTGGCAAAGTTGTCTGCCTTTATTGGCGAGGATAACGGATAACCTAGCCCTATCTGTATCGAAGGTCTGACGAACGCCAGTGTTGTCCATGGGGAATCGATTTTCTGGTCCGCTGTTTCTATTGCTCAAAATATGGCCAATATCCAGAATACGATACCAAAGCCGATTGCTTCGACGCTTTGCCTCAAGATTGCTTGATATCCTTGAGTTGCTCTCATTGTCCAATAGGGAGCTGTGGCTTTCGCAAATAGCAGCTGGTGTCGGTTGCTTAAAAAAGGAAATCTTCCGCATGATGATCGTCCTCGAAGAGCGGCAATTCATCTCCCGCGCCGCAGATGATCGCTATGTCCTCACGGATGACCTTTCCGTTCTTGGTTCCGATCGTTCCATGCACAATCGGATCGCTGAAGTTGCAATGCTGGTGTTGGCGGAAATGTCCGAACAAGTCTGTCTTTCCTGTCATTTGTCCGTATTGGGCGGTGACGCGCTCTTTGTTGTTGCTCAGGCTGATGCGACGAAAGGCTAATCCATTTCCGTACGAGTGGACCACCGAAGCGAAGTGGCCGATAGTTCCGTGCGAGTCTGTACCTTGACAGCATCCCAAAACACGGATGCGGCACGGTCTTCGTCCAAATTGACAGAGGCACCAAACCCAGAATTTCCGGGCATTACGGAGCTATCCGCCCCCGTCACAGGCGGGGAAGGAGCCGATGTAATAGCAGCGATCACGATCCCCTATTTGTCGGCAATGATTTTTGACAGCGACAAAGAAACCAACAAATCTCATCTTCTGGCAGCGGTCGAATTATTGCAGCAACGCGTCACAATCAATTTGCCGTAAATATAGGTTTTTTCAAAATTTTTCTGAAAACATAGCCATCACGTGTCAAATGCTCGCCAATTGTTCAAAGACTGTTTTAAAACTAATTTGAGCTAGTCGTCATTGTGTCTCAGCAAAACCATTGACCGACCTGGTTTGGAGGCCTCGAGGTTTCGCCATCATACCGAATTTTAGGTGTCCGCCCAAAATGTCAACGTCGGCCTTCTATGGGGCAATCGGGTAACGAAAGTCTGCTTTGGCGCTCTGTTGATGAGAATTCTCACTGGTGGAAAAAGTTCGGTTTAAGTCCATTTCACCCGCGATAAGTACGGCGCAAAATGGAGTTTCGTCATCGTAAACCGCGGTGCGGTGCGGCTTGTGCGAAGCGGTCGCTGGCAAGCCACATCTGATTAAGTTAGGCGTCAGAGCAACTGAAGTCCGTCAATACAGCGGACATCGGTCAACTACGCAGCATTCTAGATGCCAAGCTCTTTTACGCATTGTGAGTTGGTCGACGATCAATGATCAGTATTTTTCCATTTGATCGGGGTGAGATAAACGATGCTATCTTCAACACTGACCATCACTTCGCCATCCTGAATATTAACCTGCAGCTTCATTGAGCGGCTTGCCAGTTTCTCCAGATCACTGGTGTCCTTCTCTGAAAAATTGATGACTTGAAGGTTTTCAAACCGCGTGGTGCTGTTTTTGATCTTCTCCCACCACATCTCAGCCGTGCGGCCGCCGTAACAATAGACAATCACCTCGTTGGCTTTGCCACAGGATTGACGCACAACCTTTTCGCTCGGCAGGCCTAAGGCCACCCATAACTCCAATTCGTCACTCAAGCTTTTTTGCCAAATGTCTGGCTCGTCATCCGTTGAAAGGCCTTTAGTCAGTTCCAATTGCTCATGGGCATTCAGCGCAAAAGCGAGAATTCGCACCATTAAACGTTCATCCGTCTCTGAAGGATGTTTGGCAACGGTCAGTTTATGGGTCTCATAATAGTGACGATCCATATCGGAAACGGAAAGTTCAACTTTATAAATGGTGGCTTTTTGCGCCATGATTTTTCCCTGGATAGCGAAGATAGGGATGCCTAATGCGTCTGGTGACTTTGTGAAAGCAGATAAAAAGGCGCGAGAATAAATGGGGGGCGAATAAATACTGCCAAGTTGTTTAACTTATGAGGTAGGATAGTTGGTCCGGATGAGGATACTCCCCTCATTGCCGAGCCTGAAACCGGACCTTCATGGCATTCGCATTGACGAGCAATGGCGAGCAGCAACGAGCCCATGCCGACCAACGGGCAATGTGCTACACTGTTGGAATGAGGACAGCTAGAAAATATAAATTTCGCCAAGTGACGATAGATGATCTCGACCTGCTAAAGGAGTGGCTAGCGCGTCCGCATGTTCGCGAGTGGTGGGACTCGGATGAGCCATACGATCAAGAAGAAATAAGCGATCCTCGTGTATCTCGTTGGATCGTTTCTATGGATGAACGTCCCTTTGCCTTCATGCAGGACTATACGGTGCACGGCTGGGAAGATCATCATTTTGCCAAACTTCCCAAGGGAGCGCGAGGAATTGACCAATACATCGGTGACCCAGAAATGATTGGTGTTGGACATGGATCAGCGTTTATTGGCGCAAGAATGCAGACACTCTTTGATGAGGGTGCACCCGTCATCGCGACCGATCCTCATCCTGACAATAAGAGGGCGATTTCTGCCTATACTAAGCTGGGTTTCAAACCGTCTGGGCCACCAAAGGAAACTCAGTGGGGCTTGATCTTACCAATGCTGGCGAGGCAGTGTTCCGATGCGCCAATGGTTGCGAACACACTCGCAGAATGGAAAGATACTAGATGACCGCCTCGTCTTGTGTGGATATTTATGGACCCCGCCTTTTGGCAACGCCTTAGTTTGCGCTGGACAGGATTCACGGTTGCTGACGTATATCCGCGTACCATTCCGCGTTTCAGTTGCATATGGTTTCTCCATTTTGAGTCACTCAATGACCCCGAAAACGGACTTGTTTCAAATCTTCACCCTATGTTTTATAAGCGCAATTCGCCATTGCCGATTGACGCGCGCGACCTCACCTAGTTGAACAACCATGACCAGATACCCCGCGCATGGGCCTATCCACGCGACAGGCAATGCCCGCTTTGCAACCGCTCAAGCCTAGCAAAGCCAACGGTCTCGGCGATTGCCCCCATTCGTATCTGTGCCATCAAAGCTAGTTTCCTAATGGCGCGGGCATGTCGGACGACTTTTACACCACTTTTAAACAACCGACGCCCTTTGACCTGCCCCCCGAAACTTCCCTCGTTTTAATGTAGAGTTTGCTCAACCTTCGAAGGAGCAAACAAATGCGACAGAGTCGTTTTACTGAGGCCCAAATTATTGGGATGATCAAAGAGCAAGAAGCTGGAATGCCAACGGCTGAGGTGTGTCGGAGACATGGGCTGAGCCCTGCATCGTTCTACAAGTTCAAAGCGAAATACGGTGGCATGAACGTTTCCGACACCCACCGCCTTAAATCGCTGGAGGACGAGAACGCCAAGCTGAAGCGTCTTCTGGCGGACACGATGCTCGACAATGTTGTGTTGAAAGATTTGCTGGGAAAGAACTGACGACACCGAATTTGCGACGGGCTGTAGCACGCAAGGCAATGCGGGATCATGATATCTCGCAACGTCGTGCGTGCAGGCTGGTCGGTGTCGATCCAAAGACTGTTCGGCGTGATCATCCGCCGGACAATCCTGAAGTTCGCGAAGAGATGAAGACGATTGCCGGCAAGCGGCGTCGGTTCGGTTATCGCCGGATCGGCGTGCTGTTGGAACGCAAGGGAATGATAATGAACCACAAGAAGTTGTATCGTATCTACACCGAGGAAAAGCTGGGTGTCAGGCGGCGCAGGGGCCGTAAACGAGCGCGTGGATCACGAACACCGATGCCTGTGGCTTTGCGCCCAGGCGAGCGCTGGTCTTTGGATTTTGTGTCTGACACGTTTGGCGCGTCTCGCAAGTTCCGCATGCTGGCTGTGAATGACGACTGCTGCCGTGAGAACCTGTGCCTGATGGCCGATACCAGCATCTCTGGCGCTCGGGTTGCCCGTGAATTGGACGCACTGGTGCGCGTCTACGGAAAGCCTGCTTGTATTGTCAGTGACAACGGGACGGAGTTTACCAGTCGCGCGATCCTGAAGTGGGCTGGCGATAACGACGTGGATTGGCATTACATCGATCCGGGCAAACCGCAGCAGAATGGCTTCATCGAAAGCTTCAATGGCAGCCTGAGAGACGAACTGCTGAATGAGGAGATCTTCGACACGTTAGACGATGCCCGCAGAAAACTGGCGCTTTGGCGATACGACTACAATCAGATCAGACCGCACTCGTCTCTCGGGAACAAAACGCCCACTGAAGCGCGCCGGGCGCTTGAGCAACTTGAGGGCTCTGCCCACGACGCGCTTGCCCAAACTGACGATGAAGAATATGAAATCCAAACCCGCAAACTCTCGTTATGAATGAGGGAGCCTCGGGGGGCAGGTCACCTTCCATAACCGTTATGGCCATTGTACTGGCGCCATCTGCACGGCCATGCTTTATAATACAACCGACACAATAATAAGGTAGACGAAACCAATGGCAGAACGCTATGAACGCCACCGCCAAGCTTGGACGCATGAAGAAATTCAAAAACTGCATCTGCTGGCAACAAAAGGGATGAGTTTGAAGGCCATTGCCAAAGCTCTCATGCGCTCTGAGGAATCGACCAAGAATAGAGCAAAGCAAGACAAGCTGAAGATTCAAAAAGTGCGCTGATTTCTTTCGCACGGGTCATCATAAGGACTGGACATGATAGCTTCCTTCTGACTGATGTTTTACGCTGACGTCAGAGATTTTAGCGCGAACGTTTCCTTTTAGATCCTAGAGGAGGTACTTGGCGACGAGTGTTTCGTCTGGCCGAGAATGTCCGCTTCGCCAGAATCGAGGCCAAGTTTCTCAATTGCAGCGCAGGCCTAGTTCCTACCCTTTTGCCGACGACACGAACGGCGCTGCGTTGCAGCTCGAGCAGACCTTCGTCGAACGCGCAGCAATACAGTCGGTCGGATGTCTGCTACCGGACATTGATCTTAGTAGCCACTCAATGCGATGCGGTCCGTTGAAGCTGCCATACCCTGGGGCGTGCAGCATTCCTGCACCGTGCAAGCCGAGACACAGACGCTATTGCATCGGTTTGTTTTGACTGTTGAGGGCGACGTTCCATTTATGTTTTGCCATGAGGTCACGCGATCTAATACAACAGCATAGGCGCGTTTTATTGGAATAACTAAACGTATCTCCCTGGCAAAATACTGTTTTTGGAAGAGGAAACCCTTCTCTTTCCCCCACAATTTATACGAACAAGTTAACTTTTTCGAATTTGGTAACGTCAATAATTCCAAGGTCTGAGATGCGGATTTTCGGAATGTCGACAAGTGCCAAAAGCGAATGCTGGATTTAGGCGTTGTTGAGTTTGCAGCAACATTCGATCATCGCAGTTACCATTTTGGCGACCTTTTGAGCAACGACCTCTGAACGTTCATCAGACATCAGACATCAGACATCAGCCCAGCAATTGGTAATTCGACAGTTGCAAATTCGCGGCCCTCTGAGAATACGGTTCGGGTAGGTTTTTAGATTATGCCTCCGGCGTCGTGCCAAGCGATGTCATCTATGCAAGCGCAAGTTCTGCTCCGCTATGGTGCCCAGAATGCCCCCTAAAACAAGAGGTGACGACTTAAACTGATTTGCCACTATCCCAGCTTTCTTTCGCGGCAACTTTTGCAGCTAACGGCAGGTTTGAACCCAAACTGACATTGGTGAGGATCGTGCCAACGGCTCTCCGCTGAAACGAGTTTCACCCAGTTAACCGGCTTGCAAGTAGGGTATTGCACCGGCGATATCTGTATCGTCGATTACGTGAAAGTTGCTGACGCTACCTGCTCGGCGGGCCTGACCGTAGGGGGCGTATGCTGGATCTGATGCAAAACCGTCCAAGGCGTCTCGGCTGGGAAATTCAATGATTGCGATCAGTGTGCTATCTTTGTCCACCCCTTCCAACGTCTTGATATTGCCACTGCGGGACAGGTACTTCCCACCGTGCTTTTCGACTAGGTCATGAACATTCGCGGCATATTCTGGCACCCAACTGTCATCGGTAATTTTAATGTCTGCGATTAAATAAACACTCATTATCTCACTCCATTTTGAACTTTGCGCCGCTGGCGATGCACCGGAGGCTTGTTTCCAAACGATAACAAAAGACCTAACGTCTAGACTAGTCACGTGTCTGAACTACGAGATTCAGTTTCTGAACTAGGCGTGACGATCCCGAAGGTGTATTATTGGCCTAACCCGAAAGAGGAGGCTCAAAATGTCACAAGCTGGATACAAGCAATTTTGCCCCGTTGCCATGGCCGCCGAAGTGCTGTGCACGCGCTGGACAATGGTTCTGATGCGGGAACTCGTGGCTGGAACCACCAGATTCAATGACTTGCGCCGCGGCGTACCAAAGATGTCTCCCGCACTTCTATCAACACGCTTGAAAGAACTTGAGGCAGCGGGTGTCGTCGAACGTCGACTGCTAAAGTCCGAGAAAGGGATATTCGAATACCATCTTACAGAAGCAGGAAAGGATCTTCGTCCAGTTGTGGAAGCCATGGGGATATGGGGGCAAAAATGGATAGAATCTTCACTTTCATTGAAGAATCTTGATCCTTCGCTGTTGATGTGGGACATGTGCCGCAATCTCGATCCGTCGCCGCTGCCCGCTGGGCGCACCGTGGTTCAGTTTCTGTATTCAGATTTACCTTCGACCAAGAGCCACTGGTGGCTCGTCATCGAACCCGGTGGCGACGTCGATCTTTGCTGGTCCGATCCGGGGTTTGAGATCAATCTTTTTGTCACGACCGATTTACGAACGATGACAGCCATATGGATGGGTCTGGGCACAGTAGAAAGTGAGCGGGACAAGATAGAGTTTTTGGGCGAGCGCGCGGTCGCAAAGACCATGCAGATCTGGTTGGGATTAAGTCCTTTCGCAAAGCAGAAGAAGCTCGTTGCCTAACCTAAAACATAAAACACTTGGTCAGCCATAATATGATGTCGGCTTTGTTCAGCACAGCAGACCTTGCCGCATAGTGTCGCGAACGACTGCTTCCAACCCATTCTGCCACCGACACGAACGGCCCAGACTAGGCCTTGTTACTCAATGTAGCGCACGGAAGGTTTGAGCCCAAAATGAACGATGCTGCGCCTTGCCTGAAAGGCAGCTATCGTCATGCAAGAGCATCGTAAGCGGAACAGGAGCCCTCGATCAATGGCTGCCAACCTGATGTTTCATTATCGGGGTGCTAACGTCTCAGTTCCTTTAGCGACCAACAAACTCCAAAGCGCGGACGCCACAGGTCCTGGTGCCTGATCTCGGCGTCGCAAAACAAAAATCTCGGAGTGGCGCGGGGGAAAACCTTCGACAACGAGGGTTTCGAGTGTGCCTGCTGCGATTTCATCCTGCATAAGGTGATCAGGCAATCCCCCCCAGCCTTGTCCGGACAAGATGACCTGCTTTTTTGCGGCGAAATCAGAGACTGTCCACTTACGGCCACCTGGCAGCAGGTCACGGCTTTGCTTGTTCTCTGGCCCTCCAGTCCCGGAGACAACAATTTGTGGAAACGTCTGCATGGCCGTCATGGACTTCGCTCCCGGACCAAGCCTTTTGGCAAAACGGCGCGACGCCACGGGCCGGATGGTAACCTCTGCAAAGCGTTGCGTTTCTACTTCGTCCAAGGGAACACTTTCAAGCGTCGCGATTGCAATGTCTGCGCGCTGTTCCATGAGACGTTCGATCGGGCCGCCCATTACTTCGGTCAAGAGACGAATATGGGTTGCCGGGTGGCGACGATCAATTTCCTCCAGAACCGGCAATAGGTGCTGAAGCGAGAGTGTGGCGGTGATAGCGATGCACAGTTCGGGTTCTTCACGTGCGCGCAGTCGCGCAGCCGTTGCGCCCAGTTCTCGCATCTGGGCGAGAACGCGGGACGACTCCCGAAAGAAAATTTCACCCTCTGCGGTGAGCTTGGGGCGATACGCTTCGCGGGATAACAAGGTCAGCTCAAGCTCGTCCTCCAAGAGACGGATCGCGTTACTTATCGCACTTTGAGATTTGTTCAAGCGTTCTGCAGCCTTACGGAACGTTCCGGTCGTCACGATGGCTTCGAAAGTTACAAGTTGTTCAAGCTTCATATCGATCACTAAATTAGATCATGTTGATTTAAACTTAATATTATCAGCAGAACGAGTCCGCTGCTATTGAAAAGCATCATTTCAATAGAAGGTCGAAAAAATGAAGCTATTTTACAAACCAGGAGCTTGCTCTCTTGCCAGCCACATCGCGCTCTGTGAGACGGGTGCGACATTCGAAATCGAGAAAGTCGACACTGATCTTGGGCGTACCGAGACTGGTAATGACTACGGCGCGATCAACCCCAATGGGTATGTGCCAGCCCTACAATTGGAGGATGGCGAGGTCCTGACTGAAGGCGCGGCGGTGTTGCAGTACATCGCAAGTTGTTTCCCCGAAGCGGGACTGGCGTCACAGACGACCACTCTGGAGCGCGCGCGCCTACAAGAAACACTCAATTGGGTCGCGGCCGAATTGCATAAAGCGTTCAGTCCGCTTTTTAATACTCAATCGTCGGATGCCGCCAAGGAAGCCGCGCGCGTTGCAGTAGCCGCTAAATTTGACCGGCTAGAGACGCAACTTTCCGATGGACGCGAATGGATTGTAGGCAGCCGGTTCTCCGTTGCTGATGCGTATCTTTTTACTGTGGCAAATTGGGCCAATTTTACTGGTATTAACCTTTCTGGCTGGCCATCTCTTGCTGAGTATATCACGCGGATTACGGTACGCCCCTCTGTCCTGAAAGCCATGAAATCCGAAGGGTTGGTTCAATGAATTCGGCAGATCACGCACAGGTAGTCGCGCTTATAGAAAGATATTTTGAGGGTCTTTATCACGCAGACAGTTCCGTGCTCCGTCAAGTTTTTCATCCAAACCTCGCCTATGTATGTGCGACAGAGGGAGATGAACTCTATCTTGATCTCGATACTTATATGTCGCGGGTCGACGGTCGTGTGCCGCCTGCCAAACGCGGAGATCCGCGTGATGAGGCCATCCTTGAAATTGCTTTTGGTAGCCAGAGTCTCGCTAAGGTCACGGCTCGGATGAGCATGATGGGGCGCGATTATCTCGATTACCTGACGTTGATCCGTCACGGTGGAGAATGGCGGATCGTCACCAAGGCTTTTACCTATATTCCGCGAAGGACGTAATCCATGCCCTATGTAAACATCAAAATTACCCGCGAAGGTGGTCCGGATGGCATCGGTCCGACCAACGAAGAGAAAGCACAGCTGATTGCAGGTGTAAGCAGCTTGCTACAAGACGTGCTGAACAAAGATCCAAAGACGACCTTTGTCGTGATTGACGAGGTTGCGCTTGAAGATTGGGGAATCGGCGGGCTGCCGGTCATGCAATACAGGACAAAGTCATGAAAAAAACTCGGCTAAACGAACCGACATGGGGGCAGGGCGTTAGGGATGGCCTATTTCCACAGTCGCAAACAACCGTAGGGAAAGCCGATGACGCCCGTGCGGGACTGCTCCATAATCTCAAACGCTTGGGGCGACAGCCCGTTGCCATACTGTGTAAACATAACCTTGTTCGCATTTGGTGCTTTTGTCCGAGCATTTATAATAGGCATCTGTCGGACCCGGTTCACCTATCAAGTTGAGCTTCACATGAATCCAAGGAGTGTAATTGTCTTCAGGAGGCCCGGTTCAGTGCGGGTTTTATGAAACAGAGCACCATATCGCTTCGTGATCTGAGAGCGGTTTTCCTGTTTTCGATAGCGCGGGGACAAGTGCTGTATCGATGCAAGATAATCCGCGCGTGCAAAACCAATCCAGTTTCATTTTCCGGTCAGGATGTGGTGTTATCAGGCTTGATCTGGTGGTCATTCCTGATGGCGTTGCGTCCCAAGTATAGTCACGCGCCTCAGCCCGTGCGAATAGGGTTTCGTCTTTCCAGTCAAAATCGGGTGGCTGGTGATTGCCGGTATTAAGGTCCCCGCCGATAAGCACAGGCATATCAGGTGCAAAATCATCAATGGCATCAAGCAAGCGCTCAAATTGCACGGCACGATACCTCGCGTCCGCGTTGCTTTCCAAATGTGTCGAGACGACGCAGATCGTTCCGCCATCCCTAGGCAAAATCGCAGCGATTGCCATGCGTCCCCCAACGCGAGGCTGTTCTGGATCGGCGTTCAATTCATCGGAGGAAAACCAATGGCCATGATCATCAAGACGGATAAGTTTTACTGCGATGAAGGGCACAGAGCTTAAGATCGCATTGCCGTGCCAGCCGCACGCGTTGAAATTATCGCTGCAATAAGCCCGTTCTGTTGGTCCGCCCAAATCAAGCTCTTGGAATTCAACGCCAAATGCATATTGCATATTCAGCGCGTTCGCCATGACCTCAGTTGTATGTTGTTGCCCAGTCCGCGCCATGCCGTGATCGACCTCAGAAAGCAGCACGATATCGGGTTTTAAATCCGCCAGTAGCTCCGCATTTTCGAGTGGAAACAAACCACGTTCGACGTTCCATGCCACGGCTGAAATCTGCTTTGGCAAGGCCGTTTCGCAGGCGTCGCCCCCCACTTGAACGGCATTCATGCTGGGCAGAGATCGCAATAATGCGCGGTGAGATTCTGCGGTGCGTGGCGCAGTCATGATGCTGGATTTTTGGTCTGCTGTGACAAGGGGAAGCTCTGCGACATAAGTCATGTTAGGCGTCCCCCCGTTATGGCATCAAACAGGGACACGGCGTTTGGTTTTAGGGATACCCGCAGCGAACCTACGTTTATGATGTTATCTTTATCGACGTGAATGCTGATGTCTTGGCCCGCAAGAGTGCCGTGCAAAAGGCGATGCGCACCAAGCTCTTCGACAAGGGTAATGTCGATTGTAATATCTCCATTTACATCGGGAACGATATCTTCTGGACGAATACCAATCGTCACCTCCCCTGAAGTGGAGCGGTCATGCGCTGGGATCGGTTGAACCCCGATACGCAATTGCCCGTCCCTCGCAACGCCTGCCATCAAATTCATCGGTGGAGCGCCCATGAACGACGCCACGAACGTGGTTTCAGGCCTGTTGTAAACCTCGGTTGGCGTGCCGATTTGCTCAATCCGCCCTTCGTTCATCACAATAATGCGGTCCGCCATTGTCATGGCTTCTACCTGATCATGGGTCACATAAACAGCCGTCACACCAAGGCGGCGTTGGAGGGCTTTGATCTCGATCCGCATTTGTGTGCGCAACTTGGCATCGAGATTTGAGAGGGGTTCGTCGAATAAAAACAGGGCGGGATCACGTACAATAGCACGGCCCATGGCAACACGTTGACGTTGACCGCCAGAAAGCTGGCTTGGTTTGCGATCAAGGTAATCATCAAGGTTCAGCATCGCTGAGGCCTCGCGTACTTTGCGGTCAATCTCCGCCTTGGCAATCTTGCGATTTTTCAATCCGTAACCGATGTTATTGCGCACGCTCATATGCGGATACAGCGCGTAGTTTTGGAAAACCATCGCAATATCGCGGTCGGCTGGGTCGAGGTCATTCACCTGCCGTGTGCCGATGTTTAAACCCCCACTCGAGATATCTTCCAGACCCGCAATCATGCGCAGCATTGTTGATTTTCCGCATCCAGACGGGCCAACAAGAACAACAAATTCGCCATCCGGAATATCGAAACTTGCGGGGTGTACGGCGGTAAAGCCGTTGGAGTAGACCTTAGAGATCTGGGACAGAGTGACCTGAGCCATGAGATTTTCCTTATTTATCCGATTCCGTCAAACCTTTGACGAACCAGCTTTGGAAGAAGATGACGATTAAAACGGGGGGCAGAATGGCGACAAGGGCCAGCATATTTGCGCGTCCGTATTCGGGCAGGCTGGTGCCCTCGAGAGATTGCCTGATCTGCTTGATGCCACGCACGAGGGTGAACATATCCTCATCAGTGGTGATCATCGTGGGCCATAAATATTGGTTCCATCCATAGACGAACATGATGATGAACATCGCGGCAATCATCGTTCGGGAAAGCGGCACCAAAATATCGACGAAGAATTTGAACGGTCCGGCGCCATCAATGCGGGCGGCTTCCACCAGTTCTTCGGGGATGGATCGAAAGTACTGGCGGAAAAAGAAGGTCGCCGTGGCGGATGCAATCAGCGGGATGATAAGCCCTTGATACGTATTGACCATGCCAAGCTGTTGCACAATCTCATAGGACGGCAAAATACGCACCTCAAGCGGCAAGAGCAGCGTCGTGAAGATGATCCAGAACGCGAATGTCGCAAACCGCATACGGAAATAGACAATTGCATAGGCGGCCATCATGCCCAGCACAATCTTGCCAACTGCGAAGCCAAGCCCAAGGATCAGCGAGTTCCAAAGCATCCGCACGCCGGTGTTCGCGCCTGAAAACCCGTCGGCCTCAAACATTGCTTTGCGAAAGTTTTCATCAAGTTGATCGCCAATGGCGAAGCTCGGCCCGTTTTTCATGTTGAAGAGGTCCGGCATGGTGCTCATTTGCAAAAGCATCAGGACTGGCAGGATTAAAAAGGCCGCGCCAAGGATGAGGATGCCATGGTCAAAGACCAGCGACAGTTTGATCCGCGCGCGGGGGGCGGATTGGGTCACTATTTCGGTGTTCATATCGGGCCTCATGTATAGTGAATGCGGCGCTCAACGAGCCGGAATTGAAAAACAGTCATCGCCAAAACAAGCACCATCAAGACAACAGATTGCGCCGATGATCCTCCAAGGTCGTTGCCTCGGAACCCATCCACATAAACCTTGTACACAAGGGTCATCGGGTTGTTTCCTGGCTCGCCCTTCACCACCGTGTCGATGATGCCGAACGTGTCAAAAAGCGAATAGGTGATATTGGTGATCAACAGGAAAAACCCTGTTGGGGCCAGCAAGGGAAAGGTCACATCCCAAAAGCGTCCAGCGGCGGATCGATTGTCGATCATCGCGGCCTCGCGCACAGATTTGGGGATGGATTGTAGCCCTGACAGGAAGAAAATAAAGTTGACGGGGATCTGCTTCCAGACGGAAATCAAAACCATCGCGAAGGCCGTGTCGTAATAATTTACGCCAAGGGCAAAATCCCAACCAAGGCTTTTGAAGAGATCGGAGATCGGCCCCCAGCTTTGGTTGAAAAGGATCAGCCCCATCACACCCGCAACAGGAGGCGCAACGGCGTAAACCCACATCAAAAGTGTGCGGTATGTCTTGGCCCCGCGCACAACCTTGTCGGCCTTTACGGCAAGCAACAAAGCAATGCCAAGCGACAGGATGGTGACAAGTAGCGTGAAAGAAACTGTGAATATCGCAGCGCGCCCATAGGACGCGGAATTGAATAGCGATGCGTAGTTGGCAAACCCAACAAATGTTTCGCTAAATCCAAAGGGGTCTTGCAGATAGAATGACGAGCGCAGCGCATGGATGGCAGGCCAGTAGAAGAAAATGCCGATGATTGAGATCTGTGGCACGAGCAACAGGATCGGTAACCAACGGTTGGTGAAAGCAGCGCGTTTCATAGCGGGTCCTTGTGAATACGCTGATGGCCGCAGAGCGGCCATCAGGTCTTGGTATGAAA
The DNA here is from genome assembly GCF_041205415.1 of Falsihalocynthiibacter sp. BN13B15. NCBI lineage: Bacteria > Pseudomonadati > Pseudomonadota > Alphaproteobacteria > Rhodobacterales > Roseobacteraceae > Falsihalocynthiibacter > Falsihalocynthiibacter sp. BN13B15. Next base: position 27,940 of record NZ_JBGFCE010000019.1, on the reverse strand, counting down.
AGTGATTATTGCGCTTGAGTCTGGGCAAACTTGGCAAGCAACTCATTGCCCTCAAGTTCCATTGTCGCAAAGGCATCATCAACCGATGTCTCGCCACCAAGGATGCGGCCGAATTCCCGGTTCATCACGTCACGGATTTGCACATAGAACCCCATGCGATACCCTTTTGTGTTCTCACCAGCAGGCAAAGACAATTGCTTGATGCCGATTTCTGCAGCCGGTGCGCGATCATAATACCCATCCGCTTGTGCCATTTCATAGGCTGCGATTGTGATCGGCACATAACCGGTCTCTTGGTGCCACATGTATTGAACTTCTGGGGATGTCAGGAAGTCAAAGAACGCGGCCGTTGCTTGGTTCTCTTCGTCAGATTTACCAGACATCGCAAACAACGAAGCGCCACCAATGAATGTTTGCGTCGGCTCTGTTGTGACAGATTCCCAATAGGGGAGATATGTTGCTGAGAATTCAAACGGTAGGTCTAATTTGGACAATCCACCAAAGGAGCCTGAAGACCCCAACCAAATCGCAACTTTGCCTTCTTCGAACGGTGTTTGGTTATCACCCCAACCCGCGCCATACCAAGCGTAATAGCCTGAATCCAGCCAATCTTTCACATGTGACCAATGCATTTTGATCTCGGGTGAGTTGATCAAAATTTCTGTGTCTGTACCAGTATAGCCATTGTCATTCGTGGCGAACGGCAGGTCATGGCGGGACATGAAGTTTTCCGCAAAAATCCAAGGCGAATGCGATTGCGCCAGCGGAATATACCCTGCATCAACCAAGGCCGGAGCGGTCACGGTTTCGAATTCTTCCCATGTTTTTGGTGCTTCAACACCAGCGGCTTCCATGGCTTGCAGATTGTAATACATGATCGGGGAGGAAGAGTTGAACGGCATGCCGATCATCTTGCCATCGCTATCCGCATAGAAGTAGCGCACACCGGAAATGTAGTCGTTAATATCGAAATCTACGCCATTCTCCGTCAGCAAATCTTGCACAGGGATCGTGGCACCCTTTGCGCCGATCACCGTTGCCGCGCCCGCATCGAACACTTGCAAAATGTTTGGCTGTTCGCCTGCGCGGAAGGCCGCGATGCCCGCAGTCAGCGCTTCTTCGTAAGTGCCCTTAAAGGCTGGTGTGATCTGATAGTCAGACTGGCTGGCGTTAAAGTCAGTCGCGATTTGGTTCACTGTATCACCAAGGGCGCCGCCCATTGCGTGCCACCAAGTGATTTCAGTTTGAGCAGCGACGCTGCTAGCCATCATGGACAGAGCGGCAGCAGAAAGAATTGAAACGCGGGTCATTAAGTATACTCCAGTCGAGTAAATGCCCAATTGGGCATATGTGTTTTGATGGCGCAGCCGATTAGGACGCACGCCTGCGGTAAGCGGGCCATGGATCGGCCCGACGAATTTAGATTTAGAAAACAGGGTGATCCCTGCGATGCATGCGAAGCGCACTTGCTAGCTGATAGGGTAGTTTTGTAACGGCCATATGTCAGCGGGAAATAAGTCGCAGCTTTCTCGCTAAGATAAAAACCTTTGGAACGCACGGTTTCACATCATTCCAACCTAAGCCTCTTGCTGAGATTTCCGTCGCCTACAAAGACGTCGTTAGTCTGCAGGGAGCTACCCTAATCAAGCGGCAATCCACTAGGGACGGAATTCGGTATTCCAAAACGGGGATCGTTCAATGTTGTTCCCGTGAGGGCTTTCAAAAAAGCGACTATTTCGATAATTTCGCTATCGCTGAGGGCAAGGGGCACGGTGTCGCGCACGCGTCGTTGGCGGTCCATTTCGCGTGTGTCGCTTTGAATGGCAAAATCGACCTGTGAAATCCATGCGGCATCAGGCAGGACCAGTAAATCGCGGGCCCAATTAGGCTCGGCTTCAATGTGATGTCGGACAATGCCATCAAGCGTTGGGTATGCGCCATTGTGCCCGTAAGGCGCTGTTTTTTCAATATTTCTAAGCATGGGAGTGCGGAACCTATAGGCATCTTCTTGGCGGTCTGATTTTCCCATACGGCCCACATCGCGTGGCATGGGATCAAAGCGACGTGTGCGCCCAGGTCCGAACGCAGGCAGGGCAAGCGCGTGGAATTTTTGATCCGTGAGGAGGGACCCTGCGTGGCAACTAGAGCACTGCGCTTTGCCAAAGAAGAGGTTCATTCCCGCAAGTTCAAGTGTGTTTAACGCGGTCGTGTCGCCTTGAATGTACTGATCAAACGGGCTGTCGTAACTCTGCCATTCTAGCCCCATAAATGCCGCCAAAGCGTTGGCTATTTCGACGATGGTAACTTGCTCGGGGCGTTCAATGTACTCAAAGGCGTCAACGAATGCGGAACCATAGGCGGGTATGATGCGCACGCGCTTCGCGAGGATCGGCCAACCTGCATCAATGCGGTCATGAACGGCACCTGTGACTTCGTTTTCGCTTGGATTTCCGGCCATTTCAAACTGCGCGGTCAGGGGGAAAACCGCTTGGGCTGCGAGGAGCGTTTCGAGGCCCTGTGGCAGCCATTCTTCGGCGGGGCTGTCAAAGCCGTTTGCGTATTTGTCGTTGATGGAGAGGCGGCCATCGTGAAACATCGTGTGCAGGGATTTTGCGCCGAGGTTCCAGAGGGCAGGGGCGTTGCGTGGAATGCGTTTTTTGATCGCGCTGTCGCCGCTGCCTGCGGTGCGGTCAATGCCAAGCCCAACGCCACCCTCACCAATTCCAAGCGACAGGCCGTCGGACGTGCCAAACTTGGGATGATGACAGGTGGAACAGGCGATATTTCTGTTCCCTGACAGTATTTTATCGTAAAATAAAAGTTGACCAATCGCCGCCTGTTTCGCGTCAAAGACGATAAAGTCGTCTGGCGTAAGGGGCGCAGGAAGTTCGGCCAATACCGGCTGTGAAACGCACAAAAGGAGAGCGACATGCGCCAGTTTGTTTTTGCGAGTTTGATTGCGGCTAGCCCCGCCTTCGGAGGGGTGGAAGAGGGTCGCGACTTTATGGAGGCCGATAACTATTCCGCCGCGATGGAGGAGTTTTTGCCCGCCGCGCGCAGTGGCAATGCCGACGCCGAAGAGTTGATCGGCGTGATGTACGCGCTTGGACTTGGGGTTGAGCAAGACGATGTGCGGGCGTTTGAATGGTATTTGCGCGCGTCCCTCAAGGGGCATCCCGGCGCGCAATCGGGGATCGGTTGGTATTACGAGGTGGGCCGTGGTGTGGCGGCACCTGACTTGGTTCGAGGCTATATGTGGTACACGCTTTCGGCCATCGGGGGAGACCCCGACGCGGCAATTTCTCTGGAAGAGATCGTCAAAAAGATGACGCAGGCGGAAATTGAGAAGGCGCATGTTTTGGTCAATGATTACAAGGGCTGGATGTACCCGTTTCGTTAGGTGGAGGTCTTAAAACGGAAAAAGGGCGCGGCTTGAACCGCGCCCTCTGTTTTTTAGTTTAGGTCGGCCGCGCGTGCGGCATTAACTTCAACTTCTGCTTCGGCAACAGCTGTGGTCAGAGCTTCAAAGATGACGTCGCCGCGTGTGACGTTGGCTTTGAACCAGTCGTAAACAGGAGCTGCAGACACTTTGAAGGCCTCTTTTTGCTCAGGCGTTGGCACATAAAGATCGCCACCACCCGCTACGAAATCCTCATAGGCTTGGATGGATTTACGCTTTGGTGACGCGAAAGTTGCCTGTTGCAAGGCATAGAAACCGTCTACCACAACGCGGCGCATATCTTCGGGCATTTCCATGAAGGTTTCGTTGGACATCCACCAGAGGGCACCCATGTAAGCGTGGCCGTCAAGTGTGAGGTATTGCAGGCCGGCGTCTGGGAATTTCATGCCCATGATGTCTGTGATGCCGTTTTTGGAGCCTTCAACGACGCCAGTTTGGAACGAGGTAAACAGTTCTGGCCATGGGATCGGAGTCGGAGACGCGCCCATTGCTTTCACGAGTTCCTGCGGAAGATCCGCAACAACGGTCCGGATTTTCAAGCCTTCCATATCGGCGGGTTCTGCCACACGGCGTTTCGTGTTGGCAAAGTTGCGCCAGCCGCCGGTGTTGCCGATGGTCATCAAGCGGATTGCATCTCCGGAATCCTCAAGCGCCATGTCGCGCATTGTGCGGGTGAAATCGCCCGACAAAACTTGCTCGGCGATACGGTCGTCCGCCATCAGGTAGGGCAGGTCCAAAACTTGCACATAAGGGAAGATGCCCGATGCGCCGCCCGAAGTGGAAATATAGATGTCGACGGTGCCGTCGGCCACGCCTTGCAAACATTCCGCACCGTTGGAGCAGAGCTGTGTACCAATAAAGAGTTCCACCTCGATCGCGCCATTGGAGGCCGCTTCGACGTAGTTTTTGAAGACAACCAGACCATCATAGTCTTCGTCGTTTTCATTGGAATTCGCTGTTGCACGGAGCTTATAGTCAGCGGCCGTCGCAGTGAGTGCGGTCCCTGCTAGAAGCGCCGAAAGCGCGAGGGTTGTTATGGTCTTAGTGAGCATCGTGTTTCCTCCCTGAATACTCGTGGTTAATTAGCAAATCCGGTTAGTCGTGGAATTGTCATGGAAATGGCGGGGATGTAGGTGATTAGGAAAATCACAACAACTTCGACCGCCAAAAATGGCAGAATGGCGCGAGCAATGGCTTCGACACGCTCGCCAGAAACGGCGGATGCGACGAACAGGACCAAGCCCATCGGCGGGGTTGCAAGGCCAACGGTGAGATTGACAGACATGATGATCGCAAAGTGAATGGGATCGACGCCAAGGCTGATGAAGATTGGCCCCAAAATTGGTCCCAGAATGATGATCGCGGGGCCCGCATCCAAGAACATGCCGACCACAAACAACAGAATGTTGATCAAGAACAACAGGATGAGCGGGTTTTCCGAAAGTGATAGGATGAACTGGGCGAGTTGCTCGGGGGCGTGGCTCAAGCTGACAACGGTTTTAAACGCCATCGCAGCCCCCACCAGCAGCATCACAACCGAAGACGTGAGGCCAGCACGTGTTAGGATGTCGGGAATGTCTTTGAGTGTAAGGGTGCGTAGTACGAAAAAGCCGATGATCAAAGCGTAAGCCACGGCGACGGCTGCCGCCTCTGTCGGCGTGAAAACCCCAACCAGAATCCCGCCCAGAATGATGACGGGTGTCATCAACGGAAAGAACGCCTTGATGGAAGCTTGGCCGCGTTCGGGCCATGTGTATTTGCGGCTTGCAACGGGGAAGTCGTATTTATCGGCCATGAATTTAACCATAAGCATCAGGCCAAGTCCCACCATAATGCCGGGGACAATCCCCGCAAGGAACAGCGCCGCGACGCTCTCGCCCATCACATAGGCATAGATGATCATGATGCCAGACGGGGGGATGATCGGGCCAATCACCGACGACGCTGCGGTGATCGCGGCGGCGAATTTACGGGAGTAGCCTTGTTTTTCCATCGCTGGAATTAGCATCGAACCAAGGGCCGATGTGTCCGCTACCGCCGAGCCAGAGAGGCCTGCAAATAGCATCGATGACAGGACGTTCACATGCGCCAAGCCGCCGCGCAGGTGGCCCATGAGGGCCTGTGCGAATTCCACAAGGCGCATGGTGATGCCGCCCTTGTTCATCAATTCGCCCGCCAACATAAAGAAGGGGATCGCCATGAGAGGGAAGCTGTCCATCCCATTGTAAACGTTGCGATAAAGGAGTGTGATGTCCTTTTCTTGACCGTTCAGGAATAGAAGGATTCCGGGGGCTGCCAAAAGGCCGAAAAACACGGGTAAGCCAACCAGAAGGAAAATGAGGAAAAGGGGAAGGAACCATATAAGCATTATTCGGACCCTCCGATGGATGCGGCTTCGATGATGGGAAGGCGATCCTCGCCCCCAAAGAGTTTAACGAGTGTGCGCAAAATCAACTCGATATTGACGCTCAGCAGAAGGATCACTCCAACCAATAGGGAGGCCATCATCCAAGAGCGTGGCACGCGCAGCCATTGGGTGAAATCCAACGACATTGGCACATAAAGCGAGGCAGTTGTGAACCGTCCGCCAAATCCTGTGACTTCGCCCCAGCCGATTTGTACCGCAACCACAAGAACGATAAATGACAGCGAAAGCAGGATAAGATTTATCACGCCCGCGATCGTACGGGGCAAGGAATAAAGCAACATGTCGATGGCCACAAAACCGCCACGGCGAAACGCCGTCGGAGCCATCAGGCCAGTCATCCACATCATGCAAAACCGTGCGGCCTCATCGGGCCACGGCAGGGCGTTGTTCAAAATATACCGGAAAAAAACCTGCACCAGAATGGCGAGGACCATGAGGGCAATCGCGACTGCACCAATGGCGCGCCCGACTCGCAGGAGCGTCTCGTTCACGAGGCTTAATGGTGACACGAGCGTCAGTAATATATTCATCAGGCTCCCCCCTGTCGTTCCCTCGGAATGAGGAAACTTTTCAAACCCTATGCGGCCTGAATCTTCCCATATTTTCCACCATAAAACGTCAACGGATTGCCGTCTCGAAGTTCAACATTTTCAACTTGGCCGACAACGATGACATGATCCCCTCCAGGATGCGTGGCAACATGACGGCATTCAAAGCGCGCGAGGCAACTTTCAATCAACGGCACGCCGTGGCTGTTTGTCCGATGCTCTAGTGCATCAAATGCGTGACCATTTTTGGCGAACCCTTCGCAAATGTGTTTGTCCTCGTCGCTCAGTATATGAATTGCAAAGTACTCGGCATTTGCGAAGTATTTATAACGACGCGATCCAATCGCAGGGGACCACAGAACCAATGCTGGGTCCAACGACAGCGACGAAAAACTGTTCGCTGTCATCCCGATAGGGCCGTCTTCTGAGGCAACGGTAACAACCGTAACCCCCGTCGAAAAACGTCCAAACGCATCGCGCAATTGACGGGCGTTGTCGGAGTCCGGTGTGAATTGGCGAGACGCAAACGCCATTACGCGACCTCACCGCCGATAGCTGCAGAATACAGGCGGAACCACGTCTGGCGATCCATCTTGACTTTGAGGGCATTCGACAACGCTGCGATCCGTTTGAGGTTATTTGTGCCCATGACAGGCAAGATTTTTGCCGGATGCGCCAGAAGCCATGCCACGGCAACCGCGGCGGTGTCGACATTATTTTCTTCTGCGATTTCAACTAGGTGTGCTCCGACTTCCGTTTCGGAAACCATCAAGTCGCCACCACCCAAGGGCGACCATGCCATGATGCGCTGATTGTTTTTCTGATGAAAGGCCATGTCGCCGTTCGTGAGTGACTCTGTCGCCGCCAAGGACACTTCAATCTGGTTGGTGACCAGTTTTGTATCCATGCCAGATTGCAATAATTCCCAGTCCCATGGCTTGAAATTTGACACGCCGACGTCGCCAACCTTACCTGAGCGCACCAATGCGTCGAGCGCATTGCCTGTCTCAAAGTGGTCCATGAAAGGGTCGGGGCGGTGGATGAGCAAAAGATCGATGTGATCGGTCGCCATGTCACGCAATGAATTTTCGACCGAGGCATTAATATGCGCCGCCGAAGTGTCGTAATGTTTGACCGTCGCATCCGCGTATCGGCCCATCGGGGCGACGATATCGCATTTTGTGACGATTTGCATTTGGGACCGCAGAGAGGGCGCTGCACGCAGGGCATTTCCTAGAACCGCTTCCGCTGTATAGCCGCCATAAATATCGGCCTGGTCAAAGGTGGTGATGCCCTGTTCAAGGCAAGCGTTGATCTTGGCTTCGACGTGTTTGACCGAGGTGTCTTTGTCGTCCGCAATCCGCCACATGCCATATACAATGCGGCTTAAATTTAAGGTGTCTGATACTGCGACGCGTTCCATTAACGGCGAACTCCTGCTGCGAGAGGGGTGTTGGGGGCATGGCTCGGGACACGGCCATAGGCCTGTGGCAACGAGCAAGTTTTGAGGTGGGGCATCACAAGTTTGCCAAAATACTCGGCCTCTTCGATGTGCGGATATCCCGAGAAAATAAACGCGCGAATGCCCATTTTTTGATAGTCTTCGATCTTGCTAAGAACCTGATCCGCAGAGCCAACAAGCGCCGCGCCACAGCCTGAGCGCGCACGACCGACACCTGTCCAAAGATTGGGTTCGATATAGCCGAATTCATCCGCAAGTTCGCGGTTTTTGGCCTGATGGGAAACGCCGAGGGAGGTTGAATCTAACGCGCGTTCACGGATCATGCGACCATATTCATCGTCGAGTTTTGAGGTTATATATTCCGCGTATTCCTGCGCCTCTTTTTCGGTGTCGCGCACAATCATATGAACGCGCAGGCCGTAATCCAATGTGCGGTTATACTTTTCGGCAACGGCGTTCACGGCGCGCATGCGGCCGGCGAGCTCTTCCTGCTTTTCGGGCCACATTAGGTAAACGTCGCAATGCTGTCCGCAAAGTTCAAGCGCCGCAGGGGAATAGCCGCCAAAATACAGAAGAGGGCCGCCGATTTGGTAAGGTTTGACAGGGTCCGTTGTAAGGCCTTTGAAGTTATAAACCTCGCCTTCGTAGTTGATTTCGTCCTGTGTCCACGCTTGCTTCAGAATCTCTACAACTTCGCGGGAGCGTTGATAGCGAAAGCCACTTTCGGCCTTTTCGCCGGGGAAGTCGGAGCTGATGATATTGACGGTCAAGCGACCCTCAAGCATGTGGTCGAGCGTTGCGATCGTGCGCGCCAACATGATCGGCTGCACTTCGCCACAGCGCACGGCCGCGAGGAGATTGATGTCTGTTGTGATGGGCGCACAGCCCGCGACAAACGAGAGCGTGTCTTGGCCAACCTGATAGGATGACGGACACAGAATATTGCGAAAACCTTGCTTTTCGGCGGTTTTGACGATGTTGCTGCAATGGGCCCAGCTAGAGCGCAAATCGCCGTCCGGAACCCCTAAAAACTGGTAGTCATCCGAGCAAAGTGCGGAAAACCAAGACACTTCTGCTGCTTCCAAGCTGGGCGATGTTATTGGAACAACACTCATATCAAATCTCCCGAAGTTCGCTTCATTTTTTGCTTGCATAGCACTGTCTTTGATATAGATCAATAGTGTATCAATTATTGTTGCGGCAGACTGTCGCATGCGGAGGAAGCTCATGGTCTCGTCGAATGAGAGCCCGAATGCACTGCCAATGTATGTTCAAATAAGCGAATTGCTTATTCGGGATATCAGTGCGGGACGGTTGATGGATGGAGAGCGTTTGCCGCCCGAGCGGGCCATGGCGGACTCGCTAAATACCTCGGTTGGGACGCTGCGAAAGGCCTTGGCGATTCTCATCAAAAAGAACCTTCTGGAAAGCGTTCAGGGGTCGGGGAATTATGTGCGTCACGGCGGCGAAGTGAATAGCGTCTATTCCATGTTTCGACTTGAGCTGCTTGACGGGGGCGGGTTGCCCCGTGCCAATATTCTTGACATTCAGGCGCTGACGAAACCTTCAGATTTACCAAAGTTTGGTACGTCCGAAGCGGCAACCCGCATTCGCCGTTTGCGTTTTCTAAACAATACAGTCATCGCGATTGAAGAGATTTGGCTTGATCAAAACGCAGGCACCGTCCCTGCTGGGGCACTTTCTGACTCCCTTTATCATTTTTACCAAAAGCAACTTGGATTTTGGATTTCGCGTGCCGAAGATCGTGTGGGAATTCAAGCCGTTCCTGCGTGGGCACCGCATGAATTCGGCAAGCCCGTTGGCGAAATTTCGGGATACATTGAGCGCTTGAGTTGGGCGCAGGAGCCAGAGGCCGTTGAGTTTTCGCGCACTTGGTTTGACACAGATCGTGCGCTTTACGTGCAGCGCATTAAGTAAGGAATGAACATGACGAAGACAATCAATTACGGAATCATCGGCTGTGGCATGATGGGGCAAGAGCACCTGCGCAATATCGCGCTTTTGCCCGGCACACGTGTAGCGGCGATTTTTGAACCGGACGCGGCGATGGCGAAAATTGCGGCCGGATTCGCTCCCAAAGCCACCTTTTGCGCGAGTGTCGAGGAGTTGCTCGCGATTGAGGCGCTAGATTGCTTGGTTATCGTGAGTCCGAATTTCCTGCACCTTGAGCAACTTGAGGTGATTGCGAAAACCCGCTCGCTCCCCATTTTAGTTGAAAAACCCCTGTTCACTGACCCTGAAACGCTTTCGCGTGTCCTCGCATTTCAAGCGTCCTATTCCGCACCCGTTTGGGTGGCGATGGAATATCGCTACATGCCGCCGATTGCGGCGCTTTGCCAAGAGGTTGAGCGCGCGACGGGAGGGATCAAAATGCTTTCGATCCGCGAACATCGCTTTCCGTTCTTGGAAAAGGTCAACGACTGGAACCGATTTAACGCTAAATCTGGCGGCACATTCGTGGAGAAATGCTGCCATTTCTTTGACTTGATGCGCCTTTTAACGGGTTCCGAGCCGACACGCATTATGGCGAGTGCGGGGCAAGACGTGAACCATCTTGATGAATCCTACGACGGAAAACCGTCCGATATTTTGGACAATGGCTATGTCATCGTGGATTTCGAAAACGGGATGCGGGCGATGTTGGAACTTTGTATGTTCGCCGAAGGATCGCGCTATCAAGAGGAAGTTAGCGTGGTTGGGTCGAAGGGAAAAATTGAGGCGCTGGTTCCGGGGCCTGGTCGTTTTTGGCCCGAGCATTTGGGCGAGGCTCCTATCCCTCAATTGATCGTCAGCCCGCGTGCGCCTAAAGGCCCTGAAGCCCGCGAAATCCCCGTCGATCCGCGCTTGCTTGAAGCGGGCGATCACAATGGCGCCACCTATTATCAGCACGAAGGTTTTCTGGCTTTGGTGCGTGGCGAGCGTGATATGCCGGACGTAGGGTTAGAAGATGGCTGGAAGGCTGTCGCCATGGGCATGGCGGCCCAGTTGAGCGCGACCTCGGGGCAAACCGTGCTTTGGTCTGAGTTTATTGCTCAGAAATAATCGAACTGTCCCCGCGCAAATACCACTCTATTCTGTTGGAATTTTCCCATGACCAAATCGTCCGCTGCATCCGCCACATCAATTGAGAAATCCCCCCTTGGGATTTTGGCACCCGGAGTGTTGCTGGCGGCGATGGTCGCCATGGCGGCGCAGTTTTTGTCTGATCACTACGGCGCGCCTGTGATGCTTATGGCGATTCTACTGGGCATGCCGCTTCAATTCCTCTCAGAAGACGAGCGCACCGCCCCCGGAATCCTTTTCGCCTCGCGGGTTGTTTTACGCATTGGTGTGGCTTTATTGGGAATACGCGTCAGCGGCGAGATGCTGCAATTGATCGGCCCGCTCAATTTGGCGTTGATCGTTGGTAGCGTTATGGCGACGATATTGTTGTCGGTCGCGTTGGCACCTTTGGTTGGCAAGGATCGCTTGTTTGGCTTCCTGACGGGGGGATCTGTGGCGATTTGTGGGGCGTCTGCGGCGATGGCGATTAGTTCGCTTTTACCGGATCGTCCCGAAAGCGAACGCGACCTTTCGTTCGCAGTGATCTCGGTCACGCTTCTGTCCACTCTCGCGATGATTTTCTATCCGATCTTGGCGGAAGTCCTTGGCTTGGACGCAAAGTCCTCAGGGTTGTTTTTGGGCGGAACGATCCACGATGTGGCGCAGGTCGTTGGGGCGGGGTACTCGATTTCTGATGAGGTCGGGGACATTTCAACCGTTGTCAAATTGTTTCGCGTCGCACTCTTAGCACCCGTTGTATTCTTTGGGGCACTCGTTTTGCGGCATTCCGTTCCCGCAGGGGCAAAACGACCACCGCTGTTGCCGTTATTTGTCTTGGGGTTCTTGGCCCTCGCAGTTGCGAATTCCTTTCACCTCATTCCCGATGTTGTGAAAACCCCCGCTGACACGGTCTCGCGCGCCATGCTCGTAACGGCCGTCGCGGGGGTTGGAATGAAAACCTCGGTTGTGCAACTCAAAAGCGTTGGCGCAAAGGCGATGTTAATCATCGTCGCTCAAACAACGTTCCTTGCGGCGTTTGTGTTGGGGGGGATCGCCCTTTTGGGGTGAAGTTACGGTGCCAAAGACATGTCTCGATAATGATGTGCGAGGCGTGTCAGGCTGTCCTCGGTCATGTCCTCCGTTTGCCACGCCTTGACCGCTATCCCCAAAATACGTGGCAGGATCATCGGCCAAAGTTGACTATCTTCGGTGGTAAACTCCGACCAAAACGCGCCTTGCACACCGATAATCCTGTCAGCGAGTTCGGGATCGGGCACGGGGTCCCATGCGATGGTGTCACCCAAGGACACGAAGGCGGCCCAACTTGCGCCCCAATCGTCGGTGTCGTCGGTGTGGGCCATGTCGAGATAGGCATGTTGTGCGGGGCACATGACAACATCGTAGCCACGCCGCGCCGCTGCGAGTCCGGGGCCTTGGCCGGTCCATGTGAACAGGATCGCGTTGTTGCCGATGCCGCCATTTGAGCCCTGTGCGGCCTCTTCCCATGCTGCGGGGCGTAGTCCTGCGTCGGCGACGGTTTGCGCGAGTTTGGCCATGGTCCAGCCCTGTAAATCTTGGGTAGTTTCCAGATTATGCTCTTTCATCAAAGCGCGCGCCTTGGGAGAGCCCATCCATGTGTCCTCTGGCAATTCATCACATCCAAGATGCAGATGCCCGAACGGGAACAGCGCGCCAACCTCGACGACAATCGCGTTGAGCACCTCCCAAGTTTTCGGCATCGCGGGGTTCATCGCGTTGCCGTGATAGCCTTGCACGCTAACTTCCGCACCATTGTCGGCGGGGTCTCGGACATCGGGGAAAACGTAGGTTGTTGCAAGGGCGTGGGCGGGGGCTTCGATCTCAGGCAGGACCTCAATATTGAGGGCTTTGGCATGTTCAATGATCGCCTTCGCGTCCTGTTTCGAATAGCTCCCTCCGGCCTCAATCGCGCCTGAAAAGAGCGCAGGCATCAAGTGCCCTTCGCCACGTTTTTCCGTGCGTTGCCAAAGTTCGGGGAAGCAATCAATTTGAAGGCGGAAAGCTTCGTCATCGGCAAAGTGCCAATGAAAGCGATTGAGCTTCAACAGGGCCATGACATCCAGTAAGTCGTGGATCGTTTCAGGTTGATAGAAATGTCGTGCCGTATCAAGATGTTGTCCGCGCCAGTTAAAGCGGGGACTGTCGGTGATTACCCCGCAGGGGACTTTGCCCTCGTGGGTGTTTCGAAGGGTCAAAAGAGTGATGCCTGCGTAAAAACGTCCGCCGTAGGAGTTGGCGGAGACTGAAATTCCATCAGGTTGAATATCGAGGGTATAGGCGTCTTTGGGGGAGGCATCATGCTTGAAGACGACTGGCAGCCCGCCATCGCATAAAAAGGGTTCAAACCCGCGCCGTTGGGCCAGTTGTGCCACGGCATCAAAGGCGTCGTTCGAGGCGCTGATGTGGGTAAGGTCCACGCTTTCATCTGTTGCAACAAAGGACGTGGGTTGCGGGACAAGGCGCAGGCCCGCAAAGGCGGGTGGCGCCGCTTGAGGTTTTGCGCGGAAGCCTGCGGGGGTTGGGGGCAGAGGGATTAATTCGTTTTCAACACGTAAGTAGGGCCCAAGGGGCATCCACGCGCGGTTCGCTGGTTTGAAGCCACCAGAGTATTCAAGTATCACGGTGTGGGCGACATTTGCTGCAAGGTCGGGCAGGGCGATTTCTGTATAACTGCCCGTGCCGCGGACACGATCTCCGCCCGAAGTTGCTGTGATCGGACCCATCCCCGAAAAACAGAAAATGGGAGCTTTCAAGGCGCGATCTGGTGTGAGTGTGCAGCGCATGAATTGCCCATCGAGGCGGCAAGTATAGTCCATTTATTCGACCCCAAGTTCTGAAATAAAATCATAGATGTCGGATCGGTAAAAACCCGTTGTGTATTCAATGGGGCGTCGCGTTGCGAGATAGCCTGTGCGGTCGATCTTCAACACGGCCGTTCCATCGGGTAGTTTTAGGTGGCTGGCTTCTTGGCCCGAAATATTGACGGCGGTGACCCGCTGAATGGCGCGGGTCGGGGCCTGTCGCGTTTGGCGCAGAATGGCATAGAGCGATACTTTCACACGCTCGGGAAAGGGCAAGATGTCTTGCGGTAGTGAGGAGGTTTCAAGCGCCATCGGCACGTTGCCCGCAAACCGCAAACGTTGAACCCGCGCAACTTGATCCGTGGCGGAGAGGCCAAGGGCGATCATCTCTTGAGGGCTGGGCGCGAACAACCCTGCTGACAACACCTCGCTGGTGGGGACCACCCCGCGCGCCGACATGTTTTCGGTAAAGGACACGAGGGTCGAGAGCGATTGTTTGAGTTTTTGGGTGGTGTTTCGCACAAAAGACCCCGCCCCGTGGCGCGGTTCAATCAACCCGTCCGCCACAAGTTTGGCAACAGCCTTGCGAACGGTGACGCGACTGATTCCAGCCAGTTCCGCCATGTCGCGCTCTGCAGGGAGGCGCGACCCCGGCAGGAGTTTCCCCGATGAGATAGCATTCGCAATATGACGATGTAGTTGTTGATAGCGCGGCCCATTCCCAGAATTGAACCAGTGCTCCAAAGCATAGATTTCAGAATTTTCGGTCATCGGGAATCACTCCAGTGGTATTATAAAAAAGAAACCTATTTCGATTTAAAATTGCATGCTTTGGAGTTCAATTTACCATAATATACTTGTAAAACAACAGGTTTTTGATGTCGCGCCTTTTGGTATTAAAACTGTAGAAATATTGACACCTTTTGGTATTGTTAGAGAACGCCTCTGATTCGTTGAGGTGTATCTGGGGGGATGAAATTGACAGTTGCCACGAATGTTCCAAATGAAGTGTACGCGCCTGAAGTGAAGCGGCGCAGCGTTATCTCGGAAAGCCTTTTTGCATGGCTTCTTGTGGGGCCTGCGATGATTTTCATTGGGGTGATCGTTGCGTGGCCTCTGGTCGAGACCGTCCGTCTATCCTTTATGGAGGCGGGCTTGGGCGGCGAGAAATACATCGGGACGGCCAACTACGAAGAATTACTCGCCAGCAGGAAGTTCCACCAAACAATCGTGCGGACGTTTTATTGGATGTTCCTCTCGGTGGCGCTCAAATTGGTGCTGGGAATGATTGGGGCGGTGCTGTTGAATGCCGCCGTGCCGGGGCGTGCGTTGTTTCGGGTTTTGGTCATGCCGCCTTGGGTTATTCCAATCGCGATTGGCTGTATTGGCTGGTTGTGGCTGTACAACGGGTATTTCGGCGTTCTGTCTGGGCTGGCTCAAAGGGTTGGGTTGACGGACGGGCCGTTTGAATTCTTGGCCTATAAATCCTCGGCGTTTTATTCGGCGATTGTGACGGATGTTTGGGTGGGCGTTCCTATGGTGACGCTGTTTTTCCTAGCGGCCATGCAGGGTGTGAATCGTGATCTCTATGAGGCCGCATGGGTGGATGGGGCAGGGCGTTGGTATCGCTTCCGTCGCATCACGATCCCGCAAATTATGCCTGTGATTGTGTCGATGTCGCTCTTGTCCGCGATCTTCACGTTCAACAGTTTTGAGATCATCTGGATCTTGACCGAGGGTGGCCCTCGTAGCGCGACGACGACCCTGATTGTGGACACCTATAAAACCGCCATTGGCAATTATAAATTCGGCGAAGGTTCGGCGCGGGCGGTGATTATTGTGTTGCTGCTGGGGACATTCTCGCTGGGATACTTGTTCTTCCTGAACAAGGTGAACAAGAAATATGGGGTGAAGTAAGATGATGGACCGTTACACAAAGCTACAAATGGTTGGCATCTATTTCAGTATCACGCTTTTCCTGATCTTCATGCTGCTGCCGTTCTTTGAGATGTTTATGACGTCGCTGCGCCCCTTGGAGCATCTTTTCCGCAGCCCTTACCAATTCTGGTCCGATGACTTCAGCTTTGATGCCTATAAGCAAATGTGGATCACGGTGCCTCTGCTCGGACGTTATATCTTTAACTCGATCTTCATTGCATCGTCGGTGACGGCAATCACGATGTTCTTCGTCATTCCAGCGTCTTATGCTTATGCGCGGCTCAAGTTTCCGTTCAAAAACCTCTCGCTATCCATCTTTTTGGGAGTAAACATGTTTACGGGAGCGGTCCTCTTGATCCCACTCTATCGGGTGCTGCGCAGCCTTGGCTTGCTCAACACCTATTGGGCGATGATTGTTCCGGGTGTGGCGTTCTTGATCCCGACGGGTATCTGGCTGTTGCGCTCCTACTTGGAGAAAATTCCGCGCGAATTGGAGGAGGCAGCGTTTGTCGATGGCGCGTCCCGCATGTATACTCTGCGCCGTGTGGTCTTGCCGCTGGCGACCCCAGGATTGATCGTTGTGGGCGTGGCCGTGTTTATCGGCGCCTATGCCCAGCAATTCCTCTTCGCAATCACATTCAACCAGACCCGCGAACTGCAACCCTTGCCTGCGGGCCTCTACGAATTCATCGGTTATCAATCGGTGACTTGGAACGAAATGATGGCCGCTGCCTTGGTGGGTGTGTTGCCTGTCATGGTCATCTTCTTGTTCCTGCAAAAATACCTCGTCGCTGGTCTCACAGCAGGCGCGGTCAAAGAATAATAAAAAGTTCAACCTAGGGAGACTACAAAAATGAAATCAATGAAAATTACACTCGGGGCTTTGCTACTGTCTGGCACAGCTATGGCGGCACAGGCCGATGAGGAACTGCACTTCATCATGTGTGGCGGCGAAGTGCGCGAGGCCGATCAGGCCGTTGTCGACAAGTTTGTCGCTGACCACGATGGCGTGACGGTAAACCTTGAAGCGGTGCCATGGGGGACATGCCAAGACAAATCCCTGACGTTGGCCGCTGCGGGCGATCCGCCTTCTGTGGCTTATATGGGCTCACGAACATTGCGCCAATTGGCCAATAACGACCTGATCGTTCCTGCGAACATCGATCCTGCCACGCCTTACCAACCTGGTGTTTTGAACACTGTGACGATTGAAGGAACCGCTTGGGGCTACCCACACGCGTTCTCGACAAAAGCGCTTTATATGAATTGTGACCTGATCGAAGCGTCCGGCCAAACCTGCGCCGCACCTGCGACTTGGGACGACCTTTATGCTTTGGCCGAAGGGGTTGTGAACAACACTGACGCCGCGGGCATTGGCCTTGCAGGTAAAGACTTCGACAACACAATGCACCAGTTCCTGAATTACCTCTATTCCAATGGCGGTGCGGTGGTTGATCCCGTAACGGGCGCAAACATGCTCGACAGCGAGCAAACACGCGAAACCCTTGCGTTCTATGGTAAACTTGTGAACGTTTCGCAAGACGGCCCAACGGCTTGGGAACGCGATCAGCTCAAAGATCTGTTCAACGACAACAAGATCGCGATGTATATCTCGGGTCCTTGGGGTTACGGACAGCACAACGAGAGCATCAACCAAATGGTTGCTCCTATTCCCGCAGGTCCATCGGGCGTAAGCGGCACAATCTTGATCACCGACTCGATCGTTGTGTTCAAAGGCTCAGGCCACGAAGAATTGGCGCAAGAATTGGCCCAAGCCATTACCTCTGGTGACAGCCAGTATGACCTCGACAGCACATGGGGCCTGACACCGATCCTTGACTATGCAGCCTTGGGTAAAACCGATCTGTACTACGCCGATGGCATGTGGCCCACGTTCACTGCCTCGATTGCCACAGGTGGACCAGAGCCGCTGGTTGAAGATTTCAAATCGTTGCAATCCGTATTCACAAATATGGTTCAGGGCATCATCCTTGAGGATGATACCGTTGAAAACCTTGTGACCATCGCGGGTGTTGAACTCGACGACGCTCTTTAAGAGTTGTCTCTTGTTGGGCGGCCCACGTGGCCGCCCACATTACTTTTCCCTTCTTACCTTTACGATAGGACGCATGCGCCATGGCTACGCTTGACCTGAATGCAATCAGTAAATCTTTTGGCACAGCGAAAGTGCTGCACAACATCAGTCTCGCGATCGAAGACAAGGAATTCGTTGTTTTTGTGGGCCCGTCTGGCTGTGGTAAATCCACCTTGCTGCGGATCATTGCAGGCCTAGAAGAGGCGACCAGTGGTGAAATTATCATCGAAGGCAAGGACGTTAGCAAAGCGCATCCGGTGGATCGGGGCATATCGATGGTGTTTCAGTCCTATGCGCTTTACCCGCACCTCACGGTTTTTGAAAACATCGCCTTCCCGCTGCGGGTTCAAAAAATATCCGGCTCCGAACTCAACGACCGCGTAGGCCGTGCTGCCGAAATTCTGCAACTCACGGACAAACTTCAACTCAAACCCGGGCAGCTTTCGGGCGGCCAACGCCAGCGTGTCGCCATCGGGCGCTCGATTGTGCGTAACCCCAAAGTGTTCCTGTTTGATGAGCCGCTCTCAAACCTAGATGCCGCTTTGCGGGGCGACATGCGGGTCGAGTTGAGTCAATTGCACCGTCAACTCGATGCGACCATGGTTTATGTGACCCACGATCAGGTCGAAGCGATGACGATGGCCGACCGCATTGTTGTATTAAACGCGGGGCGTGTTGAGCAATTTGGCTCGCCAATGGAATTGTATCACCACCCTGCCACGAAATTTGTCGCAAGCTTCATCGGTCAGCCGAATATGAATTTCATCCCCGCTGAGGTTACTTCTGTACGCGATGGATTGTCGGTTGAGCTAGAGGGCGGTCACAAAATGACTCTCCCCGTGAACACCAGCACCGTACACGTCGGCGACCGCGTTGAGGTGGGTATTCGCCCCGAGAATGTCGCGCTGGGAGAGAGTGGTTTAGACGTAAACGTGCGCGTCCTTGAACGCTTGGGCGGGGTGTCGATCACCCATGGCACTGTGGGCGACGGAACTCGGTTTAGTGCGTCGCTACCGGGAGATGTGCCCATCATTGAGGGCAAAAATATCATCCTGTCGATCAACCCACAGGATTGCCATGTGTTTGACGCTCAAGGCGATGTCTTGCGCCGCCAATCCGCACCGGAACTCGTATCATGAGAGTTGTAACTGCAGGTATTGGGCTTCGCGCTGGGCATGTTCTTTCGATCTTGAAAGAGTCCATGCCGGAAATTGAATTCGTCGGGTATTTCGATCCACAACCGACCTATCTTCATATGATCGGCGAGGATGTGCCGCGGTTTGATGACGTGGCCGATATGCTGGCCCAAACCAAGCCGGATTTGTTTTTTGTCGGGTCGCCCAACAGCTTCCACCTGGAGCATATCAAGCTCGGCCTTGCGGCGGGTGTGCGGATTTTCACCGAGAAACCCGTCGTGACCACCAAAGATGACACGATGGAATTGGCCCAGCTTCTGGCGCAATACGGTATCGATCAAGTGATGGTTGGCCTTGTGCTGCGCTACTCGCAACATATGGTGGATTTGCGCGCCATTCTGGACCGCTTGGGGCCGATCACCTCGCTTGAGGCGAACGAGCATATCGCGCCCTATCACGGTGCGTTCTTTATGCGCGATTGGCGGCGGATGATAAAATGGTCGGGCGGATTTATGCTCGAAAAATGCTGCCACGACATTGATATTTATAACATGGTCACGGGCTCTCGTCCGACGCGGGTGGCAAGTTTTGGTGGCCGCAAATCCTTTGTTCCCGAATTTGCACCCACGTCAAACACCGAGAACGAGATCATGCATCGCAAAACCAGTGCATGGGAGAGCGTTCCTGATGCCTTCCATTCGGATGGCGATATCATCGACTATCAAACCGCGATTTTGCAATATGAAACGGGCGCGAGTTTGGCCTTTCATACCAATCTGAACACGCCCGACGAGCATCGGCGTTTCTGTGTGATGGGGGCGCTGGGCATGGCCGAAGGCGACTTCGTACGCGGCTATCTCAAGGCCACCGCGCGCGACGGGGAAACAATTGCCGATCATGACTATACCAAGGGCGACCCTGCGAAAATGTCGGCGCATTACGGCGCGGATCATATGATGGTCAGCGATATTGCAGCGTTTTTGCGCGGTGAAACCAAAAGCTTACCTGTGGGCGTTGTTGATGCGCTTGAAGCGGGGCTTGTGGCAATGGCTTTGGATCAGGCCCGCGTTGCGGGTGGAATAGTAGATTTGTCCGAAACTTGGGCGGAATTTGACAGTTGGAAATTAAGGGCATGAGCATGGAACACGTAATCGCAGGCCAACATATGGCCAAAGAAACAGCTCAGGCGCGGAATGTTTTCTGCCGCGCCGCGTCACAAGCCGTGGATGTTGCGTCTATGGTCGACACCAAAGCGATTTACACGATTGCGCGTGGTTCCTCTGACGCGGCGGCCAATATCCTGTCGTATGAGATGATGCGCGAGTTGAGCATTCCTGTGACCTCCCTGCCACCGTCGGTTTTTTCCGTCGGGCAGGGCGTTCAAATGGACGGCGCTTCGGTTCTTGTGATTTCGCAATCGGGTGCGAGTGATGATTTGGTGCGTTCGGCCAAAGGGGCTGCCGCGCACGGCGCCTCGGTGGTTGCCATCACAAATCAGCCCAACTCAGCAGTAGAAGTCGCCGCGCATACGACGGTAGCGATTGGCGCGGGACCAGAGCTTGCGGTCCCAGCGACGAAAACCGTTGTCGGGTCCATTGGCGCTGGGATGGCACTGCTCTCGTCGCTTAGCCCTACTTACCGCGAACGTGCGCAAGCTTCTGTGGAAACCCTTAAGACCGCGACGACCATTCATCCCCATTCCGAAGCACTAAAATCCGCTTTGCTGCGGGCGCGAAATATCTATGTGATTGGCCGTGATACGGGTTATGGCACTGCTATCGAGACTTCGCTGAAACTTAAGGAATGTTGTGCTTTGCATGCGGAGGCTTACTCGTCGTCTGAAGTGCTGCACGGCCCGCTTGAACTCGCGACAAACCCGCTTATGGTCCTGATCTTGGACACGGGTTTGTCCAGCACAAAAGACAGTTTGGACCAAGCAGAAGCCCGTTTTCGGGGGGTAGGTTGTGACGTGCATCGCATCAGTCCCGCCGATGTTGGGGTTGAGGGATTGACCCCTGCGGCGAGTGCCGCGCTCCTCCTGACGCTCATGTATTCGGTGATTTTAGAAACGGCATTGGCGCTGGGCTTAAACCCTGATGCTCCGACCACTCTTTCGAAGGTAACACAAACCACATGACCGATTTGAACGCCCTTGGCCGCTGGGCCACTTGGACCGAAATCCATCAACAACCTGATATTTGGCGCGATTGGGGGCAAGCATTGGACGTGGCGGGTCTGCGTGCGTGGATTGCGTCACTGGACGTTGAGGAAGTTTGGTTTTGTGGCGCGGGAACAAGCGCCTATATTGGCGACATTGTCGCGGCGGGCTTGGAGGGGAAACGGTTTAGGTCCGTTCCGACCACAGATATTGTCAGCCGTCCGCAGGCGTTTTTGTCTGGGGTTCGCCCGCTTGTTGTCAGTTTTGGACGCTCTGGGAATAGCACTGAAAGTATCGGGACATTGGACGCGTTAGATGCCCTAGCGCCGACTGCGCCACGTTTACATATCACCTGTAATCGCGATGGCGCATTGGCCACGCGGCCCAGTTCGGGGCCACTCAAGGTTATTGTATTACCAGATGCGACCCATGACGCGGGTTTCGCTATGACCAGCAGTTTCTCTACGATGCTTTTGACCACATTGGCGTTGTTTGATACGCCCTGTAATGTGGTGGAACGTTTCGCTGCCTTGTCGGATCAATTGCGCGATCTTTTGCCTTTGATGGGGGCGGAAACGCCTCTCCCTGAGCGCGCGGTTTATGTGGGATCGGGGGCGCTGGCCTTCGCCGCCCGTGAAGCCGCGCTCAAAGTTATGGAACTGTCTGCGGGACAAATCCCTGCGCTCTGGGATAGTTCGCTTGGGTTTCGCCACGGTCCAAAATCCTTCGTGACCGATACTACGGCGATCACGGTTTTCGTCAGCCCAGAATCCCCTGCAAATGCCTATGATATGGACCTTGTTGCAGAGCTGCGCAGTCAGTTCCCCAGAGCACGCGTGCAGGCCGTTGGAGTTGGCGGCGACCTTGATATTGCTATGCCGTTTGGGGCAGTTTGGGCTGCTCCGTTGTGTGTGGCATCCGCGCAAAGCGCTGGGGTGCAATGGGCCGAAGCTTTGGGCCTGAATGTTGATGACCCTTTCACTGGTCGCGGCACGCTTAGTCGTGTAGTTGCGGGCGTAAAGCTATATCCGGTGGTGAAATGAGAGCAGCAGGCATAGATTTGGGGGGCACCAAGATCGAACTCCAAGTTTTTGGCGACGATTGGGAGGTTGTCGCGCGCAAACGTGTGCCGACCCCGCAAACCTATGACGCGCTTATTGCGGCTTTAGCGGGGCTTGTGACGTGGACTGATACCCAAGCTGGCTATCAGGTTCCGCTGGGAATTGGCGCGGCGGGCTTGATCAATCCTGCGACGGAATTGGCGCTTACGGCCAACCTTTGTGCAACGGGGCGTCCCCTTCATCGGGATGTTGAACGCGCGGCGGGGCGTGAGGTTGTTTTCATCAACGACTGTCGTGCTTTGGCTCTTTCGGAATCGATTTTTGGCGCGGGAAAAGGGCATCGGACGGTCATGTCCCTGATCTTGGGAACGGGAGTTGGCGGCGGCGTTGCCATTGGAGGCGACATCCATGCGGGTCCCACGATGACCGGTGGCGAATTTGGCCATATGTCAGCGCCTGCGCACCTTGTGGAGCAATACGGTTTGCCCATCGTGCAATGTGGCTGTGGACGTCGTGGTTGTAGCGAGACTTATATTGCGGGTCCGGGAATGAGCCGAATTGCCGAAACGATCATGGGGGCACGCGTAAGCCCGCCAGACATTATCGCACAACGTGCAACGGATCTGTTGGCGCAACGCGTTTGGGAGATTTGGTGTGCCTTTACAGCAGATCTTCTGTGCAACCTTACTTTGGCTGTTGATCCAGATGTGATCGTCATTGGTGGTGGCCTGTCCAAAATTGACGGTGCGATTGAAGCGCTCACGGCGGCGACCCAAAACGCTCAATTTGGCGACTTTGCCATACCTGCGATTGTTTTGGCGCAGGGCGGTGATGCGAGTGGCGCACGCGGTGCGGCCTATGCTGGCTTTCAGCATCAACAGGCGCAGGCGTTTGATCTTGGTACTTCTGAACACGCGAAGGGGGAATGATGGCGCTTTGGTTGCAACCAGAAAAGCTTTTTACAGGGCATGAGATTTTGACACATGCAAGCCTACGTGTTGAAGCAGGGGTCATTGTTGAAGTTACATCGGACCCTTTGCCCAAAGCGGAATACGCGCGGCCAATTAAGGGGCTTGTAACGCCAGGATTTGTGGATTTGCAAGTCAACGGTGGCGGAGATGTCCTTTTAAATCAGACGCCTACACGTGAAGGAATGCAGACGATTGCCGAGGCGCATCGCAGTTTTGGCACGGTTGCGATCATGCCCACGGTCATCACCGATGGGCCGGACGTGATGGATGCTGTGGCCAAGGCTGCGGTGACAGCACAGGGCGATCGAAGCATTATGGGGCTGCATATTGAGGGGCCCCATATTTCGCTGGAACGGCGCGGAACGCATCTGGGCGCGTTCGTTAGGCCCATGGATGAGCGCACCCTTTCGGTTGTGGCGCGGCTTCGCAAAGCGGGCATTCCTGTAATGATTACTCTCGCACCTGAAGCCACAAAACCTGAGTATATCTCGCAACTTGCGGCTCTGGGCGCGGTTGTTTCCCTTGGGCACACGGCGGCCACGGCAGAGCAAATGGCGGTGGCGATCAAGGCCGGCGCGCGCTGTGCGACGCATTTGTTTAATGCCATGTCGCCGATGCTCGGACGTGAGCCGGGGGCGGTCGGGTCGGTTATCAATTCCGACCTCTATTCTGGAATTATCTGCGATGGCTTCCATGTCGCTGACGAAATGATCGGGCTTGCCGTTCGCGCACGCCCCATACGCGACCGTATGTTTCTGGTTTCCGATGCCATGGCGACGGTTGGTGGCCAAGATCATTTCGAACTTTACGGAAAGAATATTTACCTGCGCGAAGGCATGTTGGTCAACTCGGAAGGCAGCCTTGCGGGTGCGCATGTGACTCAAGCCGAGGGCGTGAAACGTTTGGTTGAGCGCACAGGAACGCACCTCCTTGAGGCGCTGAAAATGGCGACTTCGACACCTGCTGCCTGTATGGGGTTGAAGCATTTAGGGCAGCTTGAGGGGCGCGTTTTAGAGGATGTTCTGGTCTTGCGCGATGATTTGACAGTGCGAGGAACCTTGGCGGAATTTACTGGCGAATTGGTTTAAACTGATGGAGGCCAACCCCTTTAAGCTTGAAGTCTGCATTGACACGCCCGAGGGATTGCAGGCCTGTCAAAACGGCGTGGACACAATCGAGCTATGCAGTGCTTTGGCCGTTGGCGGGCTGACGCCATCTGCGGGGCAGATATCCTTGGCGCGCACCAGTTTCGTGCCTGTGCATGCCATGATCCGGCCTCGGGCTGGAAATTTTATTTATTCACCCCATGAGATTGACGTCGCTTTAGGCGATATTGACGCTGTTAAATCTGCGAAATTGGCTGGGATTGTCATCGGAGCCTCAACGGCGGAGGCGATGCTTGATTTACCTGTCCTCAACAAGATGATCGCCGCTTCGGGCAGCCTTATCCGAACCCTCCACCGTGTGATTGATACGTTAGATGACCCCTTTGTTGCGTTGGATCAAGCAATTGACCTTGGCTTTTCGCGCATTTTGACCTCGGGCAGTTCCTTCAATGCGCAAGACGGGATGGCGTGTTTGCGCAAACTTCAAGAACGCGCGCGAGGGCGCATTGAAATCGTGGCTGGGAGTGGTGTGAACGCGCGCAATATCCTAGAGATCGGACGTGCAACCGGCGTGCGATCCTTTCATGCGTCCTGTAGCAGCCCTGTGGAGCAAGACAAAACCACGGTAGGCTTTGGTTTTGCACCTGAATTTATGAATAAAACCGATCCCCAGAAGATCAAGCAGTTGCGAAGCGTCCTCGACGCCGCGGCCTAGAACGGACCGGTCGCGTTCTCGTTGGGTGATTTTGCCCGACATTAATCATCCAATTTATCGGTTAAAATGAGCCTAATTGTCGGAACTTTGATCCCGAGAAGGTCCAGATAGGGCGATTTCCCCAGTTATTGTCAGTAAAATTAGGCAGAAATACTTCCAGTTTGGTTCACTTTTTTCAAAGCGGTCAGAAACAAGCCGTCTTGGCTAATATTCCGATAATTTGAATGAAATGCCACGAATTCGCTTTGGTGTTGTTAATACATTTTTAGATTTCCACAACGAATAATGCTTTCGCATGGGCCATCTGGCGCTGTGATTGTTGTCTCGGGCACAGAACACTCCAGTTCCGGCAAGCAACAATTCGGATCGAATTCCTGCAGGGGTATTGAAGATGGCAGTGAGAACTATGGATGCACCTGATGCTGATTTCTCGCGGTTACTTTATGATTTCGCCCCATTGAAAGCCATTCCTAAAACAGGCACGCCAAGTGAGCAAGTTGAGGCCGGTGAGAGCGTGAGCGGCAATACTTTCACGCTCGACAGCGACTCTGTGGCCGCAGGAAACCATGTATTTGAGGGCGGCGACGGTTTTGACGTTCTCAAACTTATGGGTAGTGAAGCGTCCACCACTATTTCCCATACACTTAGTGACAATACTCTCGTCTCTATTGATTACTTGGAAATCTCGGATCCGGGGATCGGAAGTACGCGAGAAGTCTTTTTAAGTGGGGATCAATTTGGGGTCGGAATATCCCTAACTGCAGAAATAAACGTAGACGGATGGGGGGATTCTTATGAAAAAATCTACATCCAAATGGGGAGTCAGGCGAGCTTAGACCTCTCAAATCTGTGGTTTTCTGGAACAGTTTCGACGTTGAGTTTATTTGTTACGGGAGCTTCCGTTGCGGATTTCATTGTTGGGACAAGGCTGAACGATACGATCAATGGGAACGGCGGTGATGACGCAATCTGGGGTGGCGTTGGATACGACACACTCAATGGCGGAAGCGGCCAAGACATCATCGAAGGCGGCAGAAACGGAGATACACTCGACGGTGGTGAGGGCGTTGATATCTTAAGTTATGCGGGTTCAAATTCTTCTGTTGTCGTAGATTTGGAAAGCGAAACAAGCTCCGGAGGCGACAGCGAGGGCGATGTTTATGTTGGGTTCGAGAGTGTTTTAGGAACGGGTTACGATGATGAACTTAGCGGCGACAGTGGAAGCAATGTTTTATGGGGTGGGAATGGTGCTGATACCCTTACTGGGCGTGGCGGTGTTGATGCGTTAATGGGTCAAGGGGGCCGTGATCTCCTCAATCACGCGGGTTTTATTCTTGGCGAGGGAGACGATGATGTTGGCGAAGTTTTTGATGGCGGTGACGACGACGACTGGCTTCTATTAGGGGGGCTAGGTTCACTGGAACACGCGCTCGACAATGACACATTGGTTTCGATCGAGAGTGTTGTTTTTGGCGCGGGCAATACCACGGGGACACGGACACTTCGTTTGAATGCGGATCAATTCGGCGCGGGGATATCCTCTACGGCGGAATTTATTTTAGATAGCCATGCGAACACGCAGGAAATAACAAGAGTAGCGATGGGAAATATCACCTTTCTCACCCTAGCGGGAATTACGGTTTTTGATGCTAACGACGCCTATACCCACACGTTTCTAATAAGCGGAGACAGCAGTGACGAAACGATTATTGGGTCACAAGGTGGTGACTTCATACACGGCGGTGAAGGCGATGACGTTCTTGAAGGAGGAGCAGGGGCGGATACGTTGGATGGCGGAGGCGGCCAAGACGTCCTGAGCTATTTCACATCCTCAACCAGTGTGAATATCAATCTTGAAACGGGCGTTGCGAGTGGTGGTGATGCTGACGGAGATGTGATCATTGGTGGCACCTTTGCAGGGCTTATTGGATCACTTCATGCCGATATTTTGACCGGCGATGCGCAAAACAACTTTATGTTCAGTTCGGGCGGAGGCGACGCGATGGACGGTGGTGCGGGGTCAGACTGGGTTTTATATTTGAGGGCTACGATGGGGGTGACCGTCGAGCTGGATGATCCGAGCGAAAACACAGGTGCGGCAAATGGGGATACTTATACCTCGATCGAAAACGTGCAGGGAACTGCCTTTGATGACTATTTGGGCGGCGACGAAGCCGCAAACCAACTTAAAGGTGATGCCGGTCATGATTCCCTTTACGGCCATGGGGGAAACGATATCCTCCTTGGGGGCATAGGCAACGATATTCTCTTTGGCGGCCAAGGTGAAGATTCTCTATTGGGGGATCATGGGGATGACACTCTATCAGGCGGTAGCGGTGGGGATGATCTTAATGGCGGCGAAGGCGACGATTGGGCTTCATATTTTGGTGCATTGGCAGGGGTCCGAGCGGATTTACTGAGCGCTGCAGCCAATACAGGTGAGGCTGAGGGCGACTCCTACACACTGATTGAGAATCTGATTGGCAGTGATTATGACGACATGCTTTTTGGCGACAATGGCGCCAACACCCTAGTAGGGCATGGTGGGATCGACCAGCTTTTCGGGCGTTCCGGAGATGACCAATTATTTGGCAATTACGGTGATGATTTGCTTTCTGGAGAGGATGGGAATGACCGCTTGAGCGGAGGCCAAGGTGCAGACACGCTTATTGGGGGATCAGGAAATGATACTGCCCTTTATACCCAAGCAGCTTCTGCGCTTCGAGCAGACCTTTTCTATGTGGCCGCCAATTCCGGAGATGCCACCGGCGACACCTATTCCAGCATCGAAAACCTCGTTGGGACTGCCTTTAACGACCTTTTGCTGGGCGACAACAATGCCAACAGTCTTTGGGGGGGAGCGGGGCATGATACCGTCTATGGGCGCGATGGGGATGACCATCTCTTTGGTGGCCTTGGTAACGATACTTTGTCGGGTAATATGGGTAATGACAGTCTG
>NZ_JBGFCE010000018.1:0-51465 GCF_041205415.1 Falsihalocynthiibacter sp. BN13B15 | reverse complement strand
TCCGCCGATAACGATCACGACGAAGGCCAAAATCAACACAGGTTCGCCCATTCCAACCTGAACCGACTGAATCGCCCCAACCAAGGCCCCCGCAAACCCTGCCAGCGCCGCGCCAATGGCAAATACCACGGTATAGAGCCTTTTTATATCCACACCAAGGGCGGCAATCATTTCGCGGTCGCTCTCCCCTGCCCTAATCTGAATGCCCAGCCGTGTGCGCGAAATCAACAGGAAAAGCCCCGCCGCAACAGCCAAGCCAATCCCGATCAAAACCAGCCGATACAGTGGATACTGCATCCCTCCAGGAAGGGTCACAGGCCCCGAAAGCGCCTCGGGGATATTGAGGAAAAGCGGGAACGAGCCAAAGGCCCACCGCGTCGCCTCCGAGAAAATCAAAATCAACGCGAATGTCGCGAGCACCTGATCCAAATGATCCCGCGCATATAATCGCCGCAAAACCACAATTTCCATCAATGCCCCCGCAGCCGCCGAGGCCGCAAGCGCCGCGACCAAAGCCAGCAAAAACGATCCCGTCCAACCGGCAACCGCCGCCGCCGCAAAGGCCCCGACCATATAAAGCGAGCCATGCGCCAAATTGATCAGCCCCATAACGCCAAAAACAAGCGTTAATCCTGCGGCCATCAGAAACAACATGATGCCGAATTGGAGGCCATTTAATATCTGCTCAAGCAGGAGAACCAAACTCATGAGATCAAAGGTCTGTCCGAACGCGCCAAAGCTCGGGAAACAGCTCAACCGCCAACATTTTCGTCAAATACGCCACGCCCGCCGTGCCCCCCGTTCCGCGCTTAAATCCAATCACCCGCTCGACAGTGGTGACATGGTTAAACCGCCAGCGCCGGAAATAATCCTCCAGATCGACCAGTTTTTCGGCAACCTCATACAGCGACCAATAGGTTTTCGGATCGCGATATACCTGCGCCCACATGGCCCGCACCGCATCGTTTTCGCAATGCGGCGTCCTCGAAGGCGTGCCAATCGTTTCGGTCGGAATATCCATCCCCTGCCGCGCCGCTAGCCACAAAACTTCCTGATATAGGCTCTTTTTGTGCAATTCGGATTCAAGTCGTTCCATCGCTTTCGGGTCATGCGCATGGGGCTTCATCATGTCCGTATTTCGGTTCCCCAAAATGAATTCAACAAGCCGATATTGTGCCGATTGAAACCCCGAGCTATGCCCCAAGGATTCGCGAAACGTTGTATAATCGCTGGGCGTCATCGTGCGCAAAACATCCCACGCATTGTTAAGCTGCTCCATGATCCGCGACACCCGCGCCAACATTTTGGACGCCTCCTGAAGGTTGTCCGTGGCAATTGCCGAGCGCGCTGTATCCAATTCATGTAGCATCAATTTCATCCAAAGTTCAGACGTTTGATGCTGAATAATAAACAACAATTCATCTGGCGCCTTGGACAGGGGATGTTGCGCCGTTAGCAGCTTATCCAGTCCAAGATAGTCGCCATAGGACATGGATTTTGAAAAATCGGTTTTGGCACCATCTTTGTTTCGATCTGTCACTGTCTGCCCTTACTTAACTTTGGTCTAAAAAATTTTAACTCGTTGAAAAATTTAACCTTTTTCAAATAACTGCGCAAGATATTGCATGGCTTCCTCCACCAAAATACTATCAACACGTGCGCCTTTAATCCGAATAAGGTGCCCTTGGCTATCACTTTGTCGCTGCAAGGTAACCCCTGTCGAAAGGCGCAGCGTATCCGCCCCTTCCCATCCCGTCACCCGTTTTGGCCGCCCGCCCTTGGGTTTTGGTTGTGCGTCATCTTCGTATTGCAGCACAACTTCTTCCAGAAGCGCCCATTCCTCGATTGCGGACTGGCATTGCCCCCGCTCCTGCCCTAGGGCCAGATTTTCACGCAACCGCGCCTCTGCCCCATTGCGCAGAACCGCCGCCAGCCGAAGCCCATCTTTTTCCCGCAGCATTTCTGGAAACACAAGCAGGTCGCCGAGCTCCTCAAAGATCAGAGAGAAAGATCGAATCTTGGAACGCTTCGCTTTCGACGCCGCACTAAACAGCGCATCAACGGCCGCCTCCGTGCTGGCAAAAACACCTTGCTGTGCCGAAATAACCGCGATGCGCCCACGCTCAAAATGCGACAGCGACGCGCGAATTTCGTTCTCCTCAACCATCGCCGTGACCGCTCCGCCAAGCGCCTCCGGTTCACGGACCAACGCCTTAATCGTCGCGTATTTTTCTTGTTTGGTTAACGCGTAGAGGTCGCGCACCGCCTGAAGGCGTCGAAATCCAGAGATCAGCCCATAGGGTTGCGCCGCACCATCCTGCGCATAAATCTCCACAGGGAGCCTCAACCCGTGCGCCGAAATGGACAGCTTCAACTCGTCCATTTCCGCCGCATCTAAAACCATCCGGTCTCGCACCATGGAGTTTTCGGCGATGCTCTCGATCGCGATATCTTCGATCAAACGCCCCTGCCCTTTGGCGTCTCGATGCGCATTAGCATCCGTCTTATCGCGCGCCATTTCTGAACGCCCCTCAACCGAAATTCCCGCATGTTCGCGCGCGGCATCCGCCGCAACTTGTGAAATTGGCGCGACCACTGCGTTCGGGCGATTAAGGGTTTCGCGACGAAACTCTGCTTCAATCTTGTCTAATTCATCCGCGCTTGGCGCAATAACTTTACGTCGCTTGGCCATCGTCCGTCTCCTGTTTTGCCATCTTCTCATCCCGCCACCACGCAGCAAGAACGATCTCTTTCACCTCGGCCCACGTTCGGTCAAATGTCTCTCGCCCGCGCACATAGGTATCGCGATTGAACTCGCGATAATCCGCTTCATAAATCCCATTCACCTGCTCGCCAGCCTGCCCAACCATTGCGGTCAAGTCCTGCCGAAACGTGGTCATGAAGTCGCCGAAATAAGCCTGAATAACATTCGCGAGATCAGTCTGCTGAGCGGCATCAAAACGCGTTATCAACGTCCGCACGGCATCCCATTCAAACTTCACATCCTCCAACCCAAGCTTGCGCCGCTGGCTATTTTCACCATCCTCGATGCTGGCAAATGTCGAATAGAGCATGTCGAAAAATCGACCCGTGGAATCGAACTCAAGGAACGATGCTCCTAGAGGTACCAGAAGGATGTCAGCTGCCGCGAGGGCATTGATTGTGAGGTAGCCGAGGGCAGGGGGGGTATCGAGGAGGATTATGTCATACTCGTCAAGGATTCCGCCTTCTTCGAGGCCGTTCGTGAGGGCATCCCAAAGCGGCCAGGATCGCGATTGCATCCGCCAAACGGGCACTTGGAACTCTGCCCAGTAGAGATTGAGCTGAGCGCCTATCAAGTCTATGTTCGGCCAGTGGGTGCTTTGGATGAGGTTTCGCGGCGAAACCTGCAGCGCTTCCGTTAAGGTTTCGTCAAGGGGGAGTTCGGGCTGTCCACCTGCTTTTCGGACTTTGTTTTCTTCTTCAACGTGGCGGGCATAATCGCGGGCCATAATCGGGAAGGCGGTGCTCCATTCATCTTGAACGGTGCCACCCATAATCGAGGTCATTGAGCCTTGGCTATCGAGATCAATGACGAGGACTTTGTAGCCATCCAAAGCCGCACTCATGGCGAGATGTGCGCAGGTGGAGGTTTTGCCAACACCGCCTTTGAAGTTCGCGACCGCGATAATCTTGGCCGGAAGTCCCTTGGGGCGATAGGGACGGTATTCGCGATTGGCCGCGCCTTCGGTGGCGAAATGCTCGCGCAGGGCCATCACATCCAAGAGGGAGAACCATTTGGAATTGCTTTCGCCAGCACCTTGGGGCAGGTCTGGATGGGCCTTGAGGACACGGCGAAAATGGGCGGGGGCGACGGGGATCAGATAGCGGCAGACTTCCCATGTGGAGAACTTTCTAAGCCGCTTTTTACCATCCGGAGCGTGACCGTTTTTCGCCAGTTCATCGCGCCCCTTCGAGGCGAACGCTGCAGCTTTCGCGAATCGGGCGGTATCTATAGGCTGAGAAAGAGATGCTTCTGCTCGGGCTGGATCGATGCCGAAGTAGGGGGGCAGGGGAGACTTACCAGAGGATGTCATCTTGATTCACCGATGTTTGCTAAATTACGCGTCTTTGCGGTTTTTATCTCACATGACAGGCCGTTTGGGAATCAATCTTTCCTGAATAAAGATAAATAAAAGAAACACAGCGCCTTTTGCTTTAAGAATATATAGAATCTTTAAGGACTTTAATTCAGATAAATTTATTTATTACAGTTGGTTAGATGGGCTTGGGTGCCCGACTACAGGCGCAAAGGGACCCTGATACGGGACGAAAGGTGTTGGAATACGGGATGTAAGGTACCGATTCGCGGTTTTAGTATCTAATTGTCGCGTTAGAGCCTGTTTGGGAGAATCAATGAAGGTAGCTGCGTACCCCTGTCCTGTAAATTGGTACCTTTGGCAGTGTGAGACTGGACGGATCAGCGTGAAAGGAACCCGTCTACGGGACCACAATCTTCCCTGTTAAGGTATCCCAAACCGGATTGTGAAGAGGTTCCTTTTGAGGTAAAGTCCTGGGAACTATCCAAAGAGATATCCCATTGAGCGCCGAATTTTGCACGTACAGGGCAACAGAATGCAGGACATACCGAAAGATAAATTAACCGGCGCGCTCAAACGGGGGGCGGTGAAAA
This sequence comes from Falsihalocynthiibacter sp. BN13B15, assembly GCF_041205415.1. Taxonomy (NCBI): domain Bacteria; kingdom Pseudomonadati; phylum Pseudomonadota; class Alphaproteobacteria; order Rhodobacterales; family Roseobacteraceae; genus Falsihalocynthiibacter; species Falsihalocynthiibacter sp. BN13B15. The sequence goes on along the minus strand of NZ_JBGFCE010000018.1, from coordinate 46,793 downwards.
AGCACGTGGCGGCGATTCATGTGTCGGGCAAACTGACGCTCTTGCAACGCAAACTCTCGAATGTATTGCTTTTGAATGCCTATGACACTCTGACTCAACAGCAGGTATTTCAAATTGATGCGCGCACCCTTTGTATGCTGGTGGGCTATAATTCCAACGACTTTGATACGCTAAAACAGTCGCTGCGCGGGTTGGCGGAAACGGTGGCGGAATGGGATATGTTGGATGCGGCGGGCAAGCAGGAATGGGGCGTGTCGAGCCTGTTGAGTTATGCCAAACTTAAGGACGGGATTTGCGAGTATGCCTATTCGCCCGCGCTTGCCGAGAAACTGGCGGACCCGAAGGTTTTTGCGCTGATTAACCTGAACATTCAACGCAAATTTACCAGCGGTCACGCACTGGCGCTCTATGAAAATTGCTATCGGTTTCATCGCACGGGCAGCACCGGATGGTGGCCGCTTGAGATGTTTCGCCGCCTGATGGGGGTTGCGGATAGCGAATACTACGAGAGTTATAAACACCTGAACGCGAAGATTATTAAGCCCGCCGTGTCAGAAATTAACCGCAGTAGCAATATTCTGGTGACGCCAGAAGTGCGCAAACGGGGGCGGGCCGTGAGCGACATTCGCTTTACCATTCAGAAAAACCCGCAACTATCGATTTTGGATCTGGACGATGGGGCAGGGCTGCGCCGCGCGCCCGTGTATGACCGGCTTCGGGGGATGGGGATTAGTGACCGCTTGGCGCGGCAATGGTTAACGGAACACGGTGAAACGGTGATCCAAGGCAAGCTTGATTATGTGGCGGGGCAGGGTGGTGTGAAAAGCCCTGAACGCTATCTCGCAGCGGCGCTTCGTGATGATTATACGGCGGAACCAGATACAAAACCTGTGCCTGTCATGTCGGCCCGCGCGGCACGATTGGGGCGTGTTAGAGACTATTCAGCTGCCCGTACTCCAACGCAGAGGGACGCCGATAAACGGCTGTTTTTCGCGAGTCTGACCGAAATTCCAAAACGGCAAGATTTTGAACGCCACGGATGGATGTCCGCGCAAAATGCGGTTGCGATTTTTGCGTTTTGGGAAGAGTTTAACCCCGAAATTTTCGACGGCTTAGAGTGACCTAAATAGCCCAGAAACGGCGCGAGGCCAAAACATAGAGCGACAGAATTTCAAGTCGCCCCGCCAACATACCAAAAATCATGATCCACTTTGCCGTTTCGGGGAAAGCCTCCATCGATCCTGTGCCACTGACGGCCTGACCATAGGCGGGGCCGATGTTGGCGACCGACGTCCAAGCGGCCGTGATCGAGGTTTCGAGCGACAATCCGGTGAGGGAGAGGGCGACGGCGATGACCCCCATAGTGAGGATGAAAAACGCGAAAAACGCCGAAACAGAGACGATTACGTCTTGACTGAGGGGGCGACCATCGAGGCTTGGGCGCGAGGCGGAATGGGGATAGCGAAGTTGGCGGAGTTGGTCTTTGACGCATTCGATGAGGACCAGCCAGCGGAAAATCTTGATCGAACAGGCGGTGGAGCCAGTGCAACCGCCGATCAGTCCGACCAAAATAATCACCGTGAGGGGAAAGCTGCCCCAGGCGGCGATATTGACGCTGGTGTAGCCCGTGCCCGAAAACAGCGACGCGAGGTTAAAGAAGGTTTCGCGAAAGGTCGCCTCTGCTGTGTCGGTGCTGGTGGTCCAGCGATAGAAAAAGACCAAGCCACCGGACACGAGAATCCAACGGAAATAGGCGCGGACTTGGATGTCTTTGAGGAGGGGGTTGGCCTGACCGCTTAGGATCTGAACGAAGCGGATGAGAGGGAGGCTGGCGAGGATCATAAAGACCGTCGCAACATACTCCAGCGACCCCGTAAATTTTGCGAAAGACTGGTCGGAGGTTGAGAAACCACCCGTGGAAATCGTGGTGAGCGCATGCACGAGGGCATCGAAATATCGCATGCCGAAATAGACGTAAGCAACGAAACAAATGACGGTGAGGAGGATGTAAATTCCCAACAGGGATTTCGCGATATCCAAGGCGCGAGGCAAAACTTTTCCTTGCGTATCAAAGCCTTCGGTCAGGAAGAATTGCATCCCCCCAACCCGCATAGTGGGCAGGAAAATCATCGCGACAATGACGATCCCCAAGCCGCCAAGCCACTGCAAAATACCACGCCAAAGCAACACACCTTCAGGCATTTCATCGAGGCCGAAAAAAACCGTGGATCCGGTGGTTGTCATGCCGGACATGGACTCAAAATACGCGTTAACGATGGTTGTGTCGGGCGCGCCGAAGATAAAGGGCAGGGCGCCAAAAACTGGCAAAACAACCCAAGCGAGCGACGTCAAAAGGAAGGATTGCCGCCGCCCGAGGGACTTACTTTGGTGGTTGGAGGTGGCGATCGACGTGAGGAGGCTAAAGAGGATGGTGATCGCGCCCATCATGGTAAATACGGACGCCGGTTGGCCGCCAAAATACGCATCAACGGCCCCGCAAACCAACATGAGCGCCCCCATTATCCCTGCGAGGATTCCGATAATATTTGCAACGGGGCGAAGTTCCATTTAGCGCCTTTGCAAAGCTACTGGGACAGGGGGATGGTTTGGACAACATTATCGCACAAGGAAGGGTATGCAAGGAATTTTGCCACACCACACCGCGATACGTTAAAATCTAGGTTTCATCGTGATAATCAAAGCGTTCCATCATCGGCCGACACATCTCATTGACGATCGCGCGAAATTCAGGATCTAGGGGGCTTAAGCGGTTGCTGATGTCAATTTTGGCGTGATATTTTGGGGAATACCATGGGTCGTTTTCGTTGAGGGCGGCGTCGGGATCAGGATTATGAATGCCAAGTCTGTCAGGATCGATGTCCGATAAGCCTGTAAACGCGCGCAACGCGTCAAGAACGCTTTCTTGCAGGATGTCTTCATAGCGAAGCACAAAAAGAACATCCTTAAGACCAGGATGGTCGATGTGGTGATAGGTACTCATATAAACTTCAGCACATTGTTTGACGTCTTCCACACCAAAAACGAGGCCGGATTTTTCATTCACCGCCTGAAGCGAACGCACCACATTGTAGGGGTGGCGCACGGTTGTCACAAATTTTACCCGGCCATGCAAAAGTGCATTTATTTCGGAAAAATATGGTGTCATCGCCGGGTCTTTTACGGTCAAAATCTTGGGGTCGTCGAATACTTTGCTCACATGCGCAAGCGAGAGTTCAAGGTGGTGGCGGCTGTGTAACCGGAAATGCTCGGGCTCGGCGAAAAAGGTCTTGGTGTGATTATCCCAATTGTCCATCCCCGTCCAATAGGACTGAATAAAGGGTAATATGAAACTAATTTCGGAATGGTAAGGATTGGTATCTTCCGAAGTACAGATGAGATGGTGCGTAACAGTTGTTCCAGAGCGAGGAGCGCCGCCAACAAAAATGACAGGTTGAGATTCGTCAATGGGATGCATGTTTAGCACTTCTCTTTTGGAGCTTCATTAATCCGGTTCAGGGAAAATGAGGTTGCAATTTCCCACGATAAACAATCACGGATACGGGTAATTCGCAAAAGGGTTTTTGTAAAGTCGGGATTCTTGGGCGTCGGTATGCATAAGTCTTGATACAACGTGGTGTTTTCTGCCCAAATGTAGGTCCGCCCCTTGGCTTTGGAGGGTGTCGTCCTTAGGTTCCACCTAAAGGACACATTCAATGCATCATTTCTCCCTTCTCGATTTGTCGCCCATTCCCGAGGGCAAAACTGCGGCCGACGCCATTGCGCATACGGTTGAACTGGCCCAGCTTGCCGAGGCGGCGGGGTATCATCGCTATTGGTTGGCGGAGCATCACAATATGCCCGGAATTGCCAGTGCGGCAACCGCGGTGGTGATCGGCCATGTGGCGGCGGCGACGCGCAAAATGCGGATCGGGGCAGGGGGCGTTATGCTGCCCAATCACGCGCCCTTGATGGTGGCCGAGCAATACGGCACGCTGGCGACGATTTACCCTGATCGGATTGATCTTGGGTTAGGGCGCGCGCCCGGAACAGACATGGAAACGGCGCGGGCGTTGCGCCGACATATGACCCCTGAAGATAGTTTTCCACAGGATGTTCAGGAGCTAATTGGCTATTTTGACGCGCCAAAAGCGGGGGCCAAAGTGCGGGCAATTCCGGGGGAAGGGACGCAGGTTCCCGTGTGGATTTTGGGGTCGAGCCTTTATGGTGCGCAACTCGCGGCCTATTTGGGCCTGCCCTATGCGTTTGCCTCCCATTTTGCACCTGCGATGTTGGGCGAAGCGCTGGACGTTTATCGCGAAACATTCCGACCCTCGCAGTTTTTGGCCAAGCCCTATGCGATTGTGGCAGCAGGGGTTTGTGCGGCGGACACGGACGAGGAAGCGGAGTATCTTCGCACGTCACAATTGCTGGCGTTTGCGCGGCTTCGCACAGGAAATCCGGGGAAATTACCCGCGCCGATTAAGGATATTTCGGCGGAAGTTCCCGCCGCCGTTTTGAGCCAAGTGAAGCAAGCGATGTCATGTTCGGCGACAGGATCACCCGCGCGGGTTGAATCCCAGTTGCGACAGATAATTGACAATTTTCAGCCCGATGAATTGATGATTACGGGGATGATCCATGACCACGCGGCGCGGATGAAGTCGTTTAAAATTGCGGCGGAAATTCTGACCGAGTTGCGCCAGTGAACGCCGAATTCACACGGGTTAGAGACGTTCCACAGGGGGCGTTCCGCTTTATTGCGCTTGATGTGGAAACGGCAAATGGCGATGCGGCGAGCATTTGTCAGATCGGGATTGCCTGTGTGCAACCCGACAATCATATCCAGTGCTACGCCACCTATGTGAATCCTGAAATGCCATTTGAGCCTTTCAACTCCGAACTTCATGGGATTGATGCGCAAACAGTCTCTAACGCACCGCTTTTCCCACAAATATGGGCGCGGTTGCTGCCGCTTTTGGCGGGGCATCACCTGATTCAGCACAGTAATTTCGACAAGAACGCCATTAACGCAGCTTGTGCCGAGAATGGCCTGCCCGACCCCGCATTGCAGTGGAGTGATAGCGTTGGGATTGCGCGGCGAACGTGGCCGAGATTAAAGGGCAATGGCGGGCACGGGCTTGGCAATCTCAAGAAAATTTTGGGGCTGGAATTTGAGCATCACGACGCCGGAGAAGACGCTCGCGCGGCGGCTTTGGTGGTGTTACATGCGGAGGAATACCTCGAAATGGGGTTTGAGGCGCTGGTCCTTTCTAAGAAGGAACGGCAACTTTCGTTTCCGTTTTAGCAGACTTGTTGGGTATAAATTTTTCTGGGATTTTGAGGCATGGAATTGAACGAAACCACTCTCACGGATTGTCGCCCCACGCGAGTGGAAATCGAGCGCATAAGCGGCGACGGGCAACCGGCAACGCTGATCGGGTGCGATCTTGAAGGCATGGACTTGTCGCAACTTGATATGGCGGGCTGGCGGTTTGAGCGGTGCAATCTGGCGCGGGCGTCCTTCAACGGCGCGCATCTTGAGGAGGCCACGTTCAAGGGGTGCCGCTCGGCGGGGTCGCGTTTTCTGAGCGCTGATTTGCTGGAAGGTACGATAGACGGCGGCGATTTTAGCAACGCCAGTTTTCTGGGCGCGACGCTTAACGGCGCGTCAATCCTGCGGTGCAAAATGACGGGCGTTGACCTCACGGATGCGAAGGCGATGAGCCTCGTGCTTGAGGAAGTTCTGCTGGTTCTTGCCATTTTGCCGAAGTTTTCGTTTCGAAAAATGACCCTCAAGCAAGTTGATTTTAGCGAGGCCGATATGAGGTCGTGCGATTTTCGGGATGCGGTTTTGGACGAGTGTTCGTTGCGCGATGCTAACTTGTCGGACTGTCGATTTGAGAACGCAGATTTGCGGGGGTGTGATTTGGGCGGGGTGAAGTTGACGGATGCGCGGCGTTTTAAGGGCGCGGTGATTTCTCGGCAACAGGCAGCGGAATTGCTTGGGCAACTTGGTTTGCGGGTGATGTAGTTCCTAGTTGCGTGCGGGTTTTGGTTTCATGAGGGCCGCGCCGTAAAAGAGAGCGAAGCCGAGGAAGGCCGCAATCCAGAGTGCACCGGAGAGGGAATAGAGGGTCATGGCCGCGTCGCTGTAAAATGCGGCGGCTAGGCGTGCGATGACCGATCCGATTAGGAACGCAAAGATTGCCACAGTACCGTGTCCCGCGCGTAGGGTTTGGCCAGTGTGGCCCAATGTGGCGCGGGTCATCATGGCCAAAGTCATCAGGCCAAACGCGCCGGCCATCCACAAATGTTGCGCGGCAATGGCGGGAAAAAGATCGGGCCGAAGGATCGAAAATCCCTCCAGAACGGCGCCGAGGGGGAGGAAAGCGTAGGCAAGATGCAGGACCCAAAGGAGCGGTTCGGCCAAGGTTTGCGCCCCTTGCCAGCGGATAAGGCGGGCAAAATGCAGCAGGCCTATGATCAGGAGGGCGATCCCCGTTAGGGCGAATGCTGGAGCAAAAACCCACAACAGAAGTGCGAGAACCGTGGCGAGAAGAGTGGCTTTGTCGAAGCGTTTCATTGGGGGGACGGGGAGGCGTGTGGCTTTTTTCTGGACCAACCAATTGCGGGTGAAAGAGGGGACGACGCGCCCACCGATGACGGAAATCATCAGGACCACAGCAGAGATACCGATCCGAAGCCCGTAGCCTTGTGCGGCGATTTCCCCGCGTGCGGCTTCGATGTGGAACAGCAGATTTGCTAGAATGAAGACCGATAGAAGGGCGAGGACCACCAGATTGCGCCAGTTTTTACCAGCGATAATCTCGCGCAGGATAACGCCGCCCAGTACGATGGGAAAGGACAGATCAATGGCGGCCGCGAAGCCTGTGGGCCAGAGGTCGGCGCTGGCCAAGGCAATACGTCCCGCAAGCCAAAGCGCGAAGAGGCCGGCTAGATTCCAGCCGACGACCGGGAGGCGGCCTGTCCAGTTGGGCACTGCGGTGAGTAAAAACCCCGCGATGATCGCGCCGAGGTAACCGAACAGGAATTCATGCGCATGCCATGAAATTGGGTCGAGGTGGGTTGGCAATTGGAGGTTGCCCGACAGCATCAAAATCCAGAGGACCATCGCCAATACCGCCCAGAGAGCTCCGAACAGGAAGAAGGGGCGAAAGCCATAGGAGAATACGGCGGGGCCTTGCCATTGGCGGCTTTGTTCGGAGGTTGTCTGTTTCATATTAGAGCCTATTGCTGGTCTTTTGGGGTGCGGGAGGTGGCAGGGAAGCTTGCACGTTTGAGAATGTTCCCCGCCTGATCGACGACAAAACGCACGACGCGGTCGCGGTAATGGAAGGTGAGGCGCGCACGACCAAGATCTTCGTCAATGCCAGCTTCGCTTAGGGAGGTGATCTCGCCGTTGCGCATCAGCGCCTGAACGGTGGTGACCTCAAGATTGAAGGCCTCCGCAAGCAGGGTGGCGTCGACGACAAAACCGTCTTCATTGGTTTCGACCTGCGTCATGATGCGTCTCTCCAATAGCCGTTGGCGGCGGCGACCGTGGCGAAATGGGTGGCGACAATCTGGCTTGAGGCGATCAGCGCATCGGGGTCGACGGCATATTCGGAGCGCAATTTTTCGCGGATGCTGGCGTCGGGTTGGGTCATTTTTATCGCGACGCGGCTAAGTTTGACGGCCAGTTCATAGCCCTCTTCAGGAGTTTTTGTGATCAGGGTGGGGAGCCAAGTTGTCATGTTTCTGTCCTTTTGTTCGAGGGGGAATATCCTTGAGCAATACCCGCGAGGCATTGCCTTGGGGATCATCGAATTGGTTGTTGTGGAACGCCCAAAAGAAGGCGGCGACACCGATCAGGCCGAAGCTGATGGAAAGGGGAATAAGGACAAGAAGGCTCATTGCGCGTCCTTCCAAATGGCGCGGTAGGCGTGCCATGTGCCGTGCCCGAGGACGGGGAAAACCACGGCCAAACCGAGCAGGCCCGTTGCCATACTTATTGCAAGTCCGACTGCGATGATCGCCCCCCAAGCGAGGGCGACGGGGAGGTTTTGCAGGGTCATGGAGAAGCTGAGGCCCAAAGCCGTAAGGGCGTCGCGTTTTTGGGCGAGCATCATCGGTATGGAAAACAGGCTGAGAGCGAAGGCGAAACCCGCGAAAAGGCCGCCAACCGCGCCGCCGACCAGGATTAGCGACCATCCGCGCCCTGTTGTCAGAACGTTGGCGAAGGCCACTTCGGCGCCGGGAAAGGGGGTGAGGCCGAAGAAGAGCGCATAGAGTAAATCGGCGGCGCGGAGCCAGAATAGGACCAATAGGCCCAGCAATAGACCCGCATAGGCCAACTGTCCCGAGGACGCGGGGCGCACCAGTACCATGCGCCAGAGGGAGACGGGGTCGCCCGTTTCAAGTGCGCGACTTTTTTCATAGAGGCCAAGGGCGAGGAAGGGACCGATAATCAGAAAGCCTGCGATGGCGGGGAGTGCGAGATAAAGCAGACCCGCGGCGGCCAAGGCCCAAAGCGCGGCATAAGAGAGCGCAACGAGCAGGATGCCATAGGCGAGGCTTGAGACGGGACTCGCGCGCAAGTCGTTCCAACCTGCGGCCAACCATGTGAAAGCCTCGCGCGCGGGCAGGGCGCGGGCAAAGATCAATTCCGGCTTTTCAGGCGCGCGAAGCGTTGGGAGAGGTTCTAGCATGTCAGATCCTTCAACAGGCGGGTTTGGCGGCGGGGGCCGCCGAAAGGGTGCAATCGGGTTGCGACAAGAAGGCCACCGAAATGAAATGCGCGTTGGCTGCGATAAAAATTCCGACAAAAGCCACGGCCGCTATTATGGCCAATCTGCGCTGTGAGGTTGCGGTCATTGGGGTGCCTCCTGTGCCAATTCGACAACATAAAGCGTGAGCAGATTTATCTCGGCGTTGGAGAGGCGGTCCGACCACGATGGCATCACGCCCTTTCGCCCGTGGCGTAATGTTTGCAGGACGGTATGCGGGTCTTGGCCATAGATAACGGCGGCATCCGTGAGGGAGGGTGCGCCGTTTTCCAGCCCGCCTTCGCCAGTTTCGCCGTGGCACGCGCTACAGTTTTCCTCAAACAGAAGGGTCGCGGGGGCGTTGGGGTTCATCGCGCCATTGGGCAGAGTGGACACCAGATCGCCAAGGGCGGTGAGTTCGTCGGGTTCCATCCAGTCGAAAGCGGGCATTTCCGCAAAGCGGGTGTCCTCATGCGGAGCATTGATGCCGACGCGCAGGGTTTCGGCGATGATTTCAGGGTCGCTGCCCCAAAGCCAAGTGGCATCATTCAGCGCGGGAAACCCCGGTCCGCCGCCCCCTTCGGTACCGTGACAGGCGGCGCAATTGTCCAGAAACAGGCGATTGGCCGCGGGCATGGCGAGCGCCATCAGGGGGGCATCGTCGCGAAGGGGCGCGACATCTTGGGAATCAAACTGCGTCATCCAATCGCTGCGTTTTGCGTCCAAATCTTCCAAACCGTCGAGGGCCTGTTGCTCCTGACTGAGGCCAAGAAGGCCGCGCGTGTAATCCTTGCCGATGGGCCACGCGGGCAATAGCACCCAAGTGATGACGGCATATAAAAAGGTGAGCACCAGCGCCCAAATCACGATTTTCGGAAACGGGGTATTGAGTTCCTTAATGCCGTTCCAATCGTGGCCAGTGGTTTCATAGCCGGTGACGGGATCGACTTCAGGGGGCTCGTGATGTGGGCCGCTCATTGGTTTTCCTCCGCCAATTGGTCGGGGAGGATGGAGCGGGCGGCGCGGTCATGCTCGGCGCGGCGTTTGGGACTATAGGCGCGGATTACGACGATCAGGAAGAACCCCATCATCCAGATCGGGCCGAAGATTTTGGCGACAGCGACGAGGGTTTCGTAGGTCATTCGACGTCTCCCGCTTGGATTTCATAGGCCGCATTTGTCAGGGTGCCGAGGGATTGCAGATAGGCCACCACCGCATCCATTTCGGTCAATCGCGATGGGTCGCCATCAAAGGCGCGGACCGCAATATCATCGCCATAGTGTTCAAGCAGGGCGTCGACATTGTCGGAATCCGGTTGGCTTTGGGCCGTTGCATCGGTAAGGGCCGACGCGATCATGTCGGGATTATAGGGCACGCCTAGACGGGCGAGCGTTGCGAGTTGGCGCTCCAAAAGCTCGGTGTCGAGCGGCTCCATAAGCCACGGATAGGCGGGCATGATCGAGGCGGGAACCACGTCGCGCGGATTGATCAAATGCAGGCGGTGCCAGTCGTCGGAGTATTTTTCGCCTTGCCGCGCGAGGTCGGGGCCAGTGCGTTTTGAGCCCCACAGCATCGGGTGATCGTAGGCACTTTCGGCGGCGAGGGAGTAGGGGCCGTAACGGTCCAACTCATCGGCGAGGCTGCGGATCATTTGGCTGTGACAGGCGTAGCATCCCTCGCGAATATAGATTTCGCGCCCCGCCAACTCGAGCGGTGTATGGGGGCGCATATCGTCTGGCACCTCGATGGTTTCGTCGATCACAAACAGAGGCGCGATTTCCACGATGCCGCCGATGGAGGCGGCAAAAATGATGCCCACAACCAGACCCATGGAGACTTTTTCAAGATTATAATGCAGCTTTAACATGGTCTACTCCGCCGCTTGTGGCTTGAGAGGAAAATCGAGCGGTTCGTGCAACGGGTCCGCAGAGCGGAACGTGGCCCAGCAGTTTACTGCACAGATTATCGCGCCCGTCAGGAACATCAGCCCCCCGATTGTGCGCAGCAGATAATAGGGAGCCATCGCCTGAACCGACTCAACGAAGCTATAGGACAGCGCGCCGCTTTCGTCATAGGCCCGCCACATCAAACCCTGCGTAATCCCCGCGTTCCACATTGAGATCACGTAGATCAGCGTACCACTTACGGCGAGCCAGAAATGCCACTCAATCGCACGCGGCGAGGCCATGGTTTCACGGCCCGAAATTTGCGGCACCAAGGTATAGATCGCGCCGAAGATGATCATCGCAACCCAGCCAAGCGTGCCGGAATGCACGTGTCCGATGGTCCAATCGGTATAGTGACTTAGGGAGTTCACTGGACGGATCGCCATGAAGGAGCCCTCAAACGTTGAGAGCCCGTAGAACACCGCTGCGACGAACATGAACCGCAAAGTCGCGTCATCGCGTACCTTGTGCCACGCACCGTTTAGGGTGGCGATGGCATTGCCCGCAGACGCCCAAGACGGCACCAAAAGCATGATCGAAAACGTCATGCCGAGGGTCTGAACCCAATAGGGAAGGGCGGTGTAATGCAGGTGGTGCGAGCCAACCCAGATATAGAAAAACACGATGCCCCAGAAGCTGACGATTGACAGGCGATATGACCAAATCGGACGCCCAGAGCGGACAGGCAGGAAGTAATAGAGCATCCCCAGAAACCCAGCGGTCAGGAAAAACGCGACGGCGTTGTGCCCATACCACCACTGGATCATGGCGTCCTGAACCCCCGCCCAAATGGTGAAGCTATCGGCGGCACCAAAACTCACAGGTAGGGCAAGATTGTTGACAATATGCAGCATCGCAACAACGAGGATAAAGGCCATATAGTACCAGTTCGCCACGTAAATATGCGGCTCATGGCGGCGGGCCAAAGTGCGGATATAGAGGGTGAAATAGATCACCCAAACGACGACCAACCACAGATCGGCATACCACTCGGCTTCGGCGTATTCTTTGGATTGGGTGCTGCCCATTAGGTAGCCCGTTACAGCCCAAACGCAGAATAGATTGAAGCCGATGAGGATGAACCAAGGGCTGATGGAATCCGCGAGACGGGTGCGGGCCGTGCGCTGAAGCACGTAGAAAGACGTGGCAATCAGGGCGTTACCGCCAAAGCCGAAAATCACGCTGGTTGTGTGTACGGGGCGCAAGCGGCCAAAGCTGGTCCAACCGACGGCGGGCGTTGCTTCTGGCCAATAAAGAAGGGCGGCGACCCAAACACCGACCCCCATGCCGAGAATGGCCCAGATTAACGTCATATGGATTCCGAACCGCGTGGGCCGGTCATAATATTGGTTGGCACGATCTGCGTTGGGTTCAGGATCATAGAAGGCGCCGCCGATGCTAAAAACCAGATACAGGCCTAAAACCATGGCCATTGTGCCATGAACCGCCATCACGCCGTGACGCGCGCCGGCGGCCATGAGCAAGCCAAGGAGGACAAGAGCGACCGCGAGGCCAAAGCCGACCCGCCGTTCAGATTGACTGAGTGTTGCGGCTGCGGTCATGCTAAAATTCCTTTGGGGTAACAAGTGGGGCGAGGGCGATATCTGCCAATGTCTCGCGATCAAGATCAGCCAAAAAGGCCCTTTCGGCGGAGCGAAGTTTGGCTTTTAACCGACAGCGCCCGTCGATTGTGCAATCGCCACCACTCGCGCCAAAGCATTCAACAAGCGGCTGGCCATCTTCGAGCAACCTTACAAGCTCCCCGAGGCGAATGTCCGTGGCCGCCCGTGCCAGGGTCGCTCCACCACCACTACCACGACGGGTTGTGACGATGCCACCCGCAGCCAGTCGTTGCATGATTTTGGTCAGGTGATTGCGCGACAATTCAAACTCATCCGCCAATTCTGCGGTCGAAAACGCGCGCTCTGGGGCGCTTGCCATACGCATAAGCATACGCAGGCCGTAATCGGTGAAGGAGGTGAGGCGCATGAAGGGCTCCGCATTAAATAGGTATCTATAGTACCTATTATCAGAGCGAGCCAAGAATGCAAGCAGGAATTGCTTCGGCAGGCGGTGAGATCTTTTCGAATCACTTTTGGTCAGTGACGGGGTTTGGCAAAAAATAGAGCCTATTGTTTTCTAACTTAATGAAAATACATGATTATATTTTGTCATACATTATACTTGATTTTGTCGGACATTATATCGTAGCGTTACTTCAGAAGGTTCATGGGGGTCACGGTTTTGCCAGATCAAACGCAACAATCAAAACGAGATCGGGCGCAACAAGTCGCCCAAGCGCTCGATTTATTAGAAGCGGGCAACAGTAAGCGTGACGTGCTGGATGCGCTGTCCTTAATGATTGAACGCGCGGGATTGGGGATTGGGGATAGCTTGCCGCCCGAGGTTCAGATTGCCCAGAAACTGGGAGTTGGGCGTGCCAAAGTGCGCGAGGCTTTGACCGCATGGCAAAACATGGGGATCGTGACGCGCAACAAAAAGGCGGGCACACGGTTGGCCGCCGAAGTCTGGTCCAATTCCATCCATATGCCTGTGACGCTCAAGCTCGAAGCCGAGAGCCTTTTGCGGACCCATTCCGTGCGCCGACCACTTGAAATCGAGACATCGCGCTTGGCCGCACGCTATGCGAATGACGAACAAAAGCGCGAAATTTATCGACGCGTTTTGGAACTGATGCGCATTTATGACGCTGGCGGCGATTGGCGCGCGGCAGATTACGAATTTCACCGCGCTTTGCACGAAGCCTCGGGAAATCCGCTTTTCGGACAACTCATTCGGCAAATTCAGCAAGGCTTTAACGAAATTTACGAAACACCCTTTGGCCAACCACATTTGGGCCAAGCTTCAATTCCCCTGCATTTGGGGCTCGCAGATGCGGTCATTGCCAATGACGAAAATGCCGCTGCGAGAATTACGGATGAGATTATGAACTTAGTAGAACAAAATGTCCGCGAGATTATGGAGACCTATAATGGTTGAAAGCGACAATATATCCACCTTGCTTGCCTCCGTTCTTGACGATGTACACGGCTCTATTGTGCCGCCAATCGTGCAAACGTCGCTGTTTGCGTTTGATAATTATCAGGCGTTTGAGGACCGGATGGCGGGGCGCACAAATACGGCGATTTATACCCGTGTGCAAAACCCGACCGTAGCGGCGTTTGAAGGATTGATGGCAAAAGCCGAGAAGGGCGAGGCCGCCGTTGGGTTTGCTTCGGGCATTGCGGCGATTACGTCGACCTTGCTGGCGTTCCTAAAACCCGGTGATCGGGTGGCCTGTGTTGAGCATGTTTATCCGGACACGTTCAAGTTTATGGAGCAGATGTTGCGTCCCTTTGGGATTGAAACAACCTATCATACCGCCAGTGCATTTGAGGATGATCCTGACCTTCTGAAAGGGGTCAAGATTGCTTATCTCGAAAGCCCAAGTTCGGTTATTTTCGTGTCCGTTGACCTCGCGAAAGTGGCGGGACATGCCGCGCGGCACGGTACGCTGACGATGATCGACAACTCGTGGGCGACGCCTGTTTTCCAAAACCCGCTGACCTTGGGCATTGATATCGTTATCCATTCGGCGTCGAAATACATCTCGGGGCACTCGGATACTGTGGCCGGTGTCGTGGTGTCTTCCGCTGAGCATATCGGGAAAATTCGTGATCTGACGCTGCCACTCTTGGGGGCGAAACTTGCGCCGTTTGAGGCCTTCTTGCTGGTGCGTGGAATGCGCACCCTCAACGCGCGGATGATGCAACATCAAGCGACGGCGAACCTGTTTATCGATCGCCTTGCCTCGCTGCCGCAGGTGCGCAAAATCAACAGCCCCGGCGCGAACCACGTTCCCGGATTGACGGGGCGCAGCGGCTTGTTGTCGATTGAATTTGACGAGAGCGTCGACATTCCGAAATTCTCGGATGCGCTGCAACATTTCCGCCTTGGCGTGAGTTGGGGCGGGTTTGAGAGCCTTATTCTACCGGCGAGAGTGGGCCTAGCCCAAGCTGGTGAACAAAATTCAATGCAAAAATTTGGTGTTTCTCCTCAGCTGGTCAGACTCAGCCTTGGGTTGGAGGATCCAGAAGATCTTTGGGCGGACTTTAGTGCCGCCCTGAGCCAAAGCGCGGCCTAATCAGGCATAAAAAGACGCTCGTATTAACGTTCAACAAGGATGGAGACTATGACAAAAAATCTACTTACCGCATTAAGCGCTGCTGCCATGCTGATGGCTTCAAGTGCATATGCCGACACCACGCTTAAGCTGGTTGAAGTGATCACCAGCCCCGAGCGCACCGAAGTTTTGCAGGGCATGGTCGATGCTTACGAGGCTGCAAATCCCGGTGTGACGGTCGAAATTACCAGCCTCCCATGGGGTCAGGCGTTTGAAAAACTCGCGACGATGGTTGCGGGCGGCGACATCCCTGACGTGGTCGAAATGCCCGACACATGGCAAGCGCTTTATGCGGGGTCGGGTCAGTTGGCCAGCCTTGCGGGCTATGTTGACGGCTGGGAAAACGGCAGCACCCTCACCGAAAAAACATTGGCGATGGGCAGTCAGGCGGGCGATCTTTATATGATCCCTTACGGCTTCTATTTGCGGGCGATGTTCTACAACAAAAAACTCCTTGCCGAAGCGGGTGTAGACACCCCTCCTGCAACGATGGAAGAGTTCATGGCGGCCTCTGCGGCGGTGTCTGAACTTGAGGGTAAATCTGGGTATTGTCTGCGTGGCGGTCCAGGTGGCACCAACGGTTGGATCATGTTCGCGGCCACAATGAACGGCACGAATGAGTTCTTTACCGAGGATGGCCAGAGCCGCATCAACGAGCCAAAATCCGTTGAGGGCATTCAGTTCATGATCGATATGTATCAGAAGGGATATGCGCCCAAAGACAGTGTAAACTGGGGCTTTAACGAGATCGTCGCGGGTTTTTATTCCGGAACCTGCGCCTTCCTTGACCAAGACCCAGACGCGCTGATTGCGATTTCCGAACGGATGCCCGCCGAAGATTTCGCGGTTATTCCGATGCCCGTTGGACCCTCTGGCAAAGCCTTCCCAACAATCGGTTTCGCCGGTTGGTCGATCTTTGACTCCTCCGAGCACAAGGACGATGCGTGGAATTTGGTGGCTGCCCTGTCAAACCCAGATGCGAACGCGACTTGGGCCAAACGTGTAGGCGTTATTCCAATTCACACAGGCGCCGATCAGGACCCTTATTTCCAATCGGAACAGTTTGCGGGATGGTTTGCCGAGTTGAATGGCGAACAATATGAGCCGACCGTTATGCCAACCTATCTTGAGCAATGGGGCTATTTCGGCAGCACCATTTTGCTGGAAACCAGCCAAGAGGCGCTTTTGGGTCAGCGGACCGCACAAGAAGTTGCGGATGAATGGGCCGAATTGCTCACTGCTGAATATGCAAAATGGAAAGCTGCGCAGTGATTTCGCGCAAACATACAACAGCTTCGCCCGGGGGAACCCGGGCTAGGCGCTCGCTTTATTGGCAATATATGGTGGAGCCTTTCCTCTATTTATCGCCCGCGATTTTCCTGATTGGTGCGGTGATTATGATCCCGTTAATCATCGGGATTTCCTATTCCTTTCAGTCGATTAACTTGCTTAAGCCCTTTGACTCGGGTTGGGTTGGTTTTGAAAATTATCAGGCGCTTTGGTCTGATGCCAAATTCTGGCTCGCCTTGAAAAATACCTTCTGGTGGACCTTCTATTCGATCAGCTTTCAGTTCATGCTCGGCCTTGGTCTGGCGATGTTGTTGAACACGCAATTCTTTGGCAAGAAGCTGTTTCAGGCGCTCGTGTTCCTGCCTTGGGCGGTGCCGACTTTCCTCTCGGCGCTAACGTGGGCGTGGTTGTTTAACCCTGTGATCGGGCCTTTGCCGCATTGGATGGCCAGCCTCGGAATCCTGTCGGAACCCTATAATATTATGGGCGATCCGGATTTGGCGCTTTGGGGACCGATCGTTGCCAACATATGGTTTGGCGTGCCGTTTTTCGCGATTACCCTACTGGCCGCGTTACAATCCATCCCTGGGGAGCTTTTTGAAGCTGCCGAGATTGATGGCGCATCTGCGTGGCAAACCTTCTCCAAAATTACCCTGCCGTTTTTGGCCCCGATGATTGCCATCACCATTTTGCTGCGCACCATCTGGATCGCCAATTTCGCCGACCTTATCTATGTGATGACTGGCGGCGGCCCCGCGAATTCGACGCAAATCGCCAGCTCCTATATTTTCACCACCGCCTTTCGCAAACTTGATTTCGGATATGCTTCGGCCATCGCCGTCGCCCTTCTGGGCATCCTGTTGGTCTATGCGGTGGTCCTGCTTTGGCTTCGCAAGAAGCTGGTCAAGGTCTGAGGTTTATTATGTCAATCACACGCAAACGCCCCGTCCTGACCGTTGGAAAATACGCCGCCCTTTTGGCTTATCTCAGCTTCGCTCTTTTTCCGCTATACTGGCTGTTTAAAATCGCCATTACGCCGGATAAGTTGATCTATACCGAGGGCACAAAACTTTGGCCGTCGAGCTATACGTTTGAAAATTTCGGCACGGTGATTTTTCAAACCGATTTTCTTCAGTATTTCGGAAACTCTCTCTATGTGTCTCTGGGAACGGCGGCGCTGACAACGTTTTTTGCGGCTGGGGCGGGCTATGCGTTTTCGCGGTTCGATTTCGCGGGGAAAAAGCTGATCGTGGCGATTATGCTCATCACCCAGATGTTTCCGCTGTTGATGATTATCGCGCCGATATACAAGATCGTGGCCTCGCTTGGGATGCTCAATTCGCTGACCTCGCTGATTGTGGTTTATACCGCGTTCAACATCCCCTTCGCGACTTTCCTGATGCAGTCCTTCTTTGATGGTATTCCCAAGGATCTTGAGGAAGCGGCGATGATGGATGGTTGCACACGGTTTCAGGCTCTGCGCCAAGTGATTTTCCCGCTGACGCTTCCCGGATTGGGGGCGACACTCGGATTTGTCTTTACGGCGGCATGGTCGGAACTCTTGTTCGCACTCATGCTTATTTCCAAAAACGAGGCCATGACTTTCCCTGTTGGGTTGCTCACTTTCGTTTCGAAATTTTCGGTGGATTGGGGGCAAATGATGGCTGCTGGCGTGTTGGCGCTGATCCCGAGCTGTCTCTTCTTCATCTTCATTCAACGCTACCTCGTTCAGGGCCTCACGTCCGGCGCGGTAAAAGGATAAGGGGCCAAACATATGGCACGTATCGAACTCAAAGATGTGGTGAAACGCTATGGCTCCGTTGAGGTGCTGCGCGATATTAACCTTGATATTCAGGACGGCGAATTCGTGGTTCTGGTGGGGCCGTCGGGCTGTGGAAAATCCACGTTGTTGCGCATGATTGCCGGGTTAGAGCCTATTACCTCGGGTGAATTCCTGATTGACGGCGAAATCATGAATGACGTGCGGCCGCGGGATCGCGACATCGCGATGGTTTTTCAATCCTATGCGCTTTATCCGCATATGAGCGTGGCGCGCAACATGGGGTTCTCGATGGAGATCCGAAAAGACCCCGCAAATGAGCGCGTTTCGCGGGTGAAACAGGCGGCGAAAACCCTCGGCCTAACCGCTTTGACCGAGCGTTTGCCCAAGGCGCTTTCTGGCGGTCAGCGCCAACGTGTTGCGATGGGTCGCGCCATTATCCGCGACCCGCGCGCCTTTTTGTTTGACGAACCGCTCTCGAATCTTGATGCGGCCCTGCGGGTTGAAATGCGGCTGGAAATTGCGCGACTTCACCAAAAGCTTGGCGCGACGATGGTCTATGTGACCCATGATCAGGTCGAGGCGCTCACTCTGGCGGATCGGATCGTGGTCTTGGATGGGGGCGACATCCAACAAGTCGGCTCGCCGCTTGATCTCTATGAACGTCCCGCGAATAAATTCGTGGCCCAATTTATCGGGTCGCCCACAATGAATGTGGTGCCCGTAAAGGGGCTATCCGGTGGAGTGACGACGGCCGATGGTGTGACGATCCCATTGCCACATTTGCCAGACACGCTGGCCGCCGTTGAGATGGGTATTCGTCCCGAACATATCGACGTCGTAGACCCAAACGCAGGGCACTTGGTCGGAATCGCTGACGTGGTCGAGCATTTGGGATCGGACACTAATATCTATGTCAACGTTGAGGGGCTTGGTCCTTTGATGGTGCGCAAACACGGAAATATTCCCGCCAAATCTGGTGATCGGCTTGGCCTGCGCATTCAATCCGAAAATGCCCATATTTTCGCAGCGGGTGGCACGGCTTTGCGGCGGGTTACATCCGCGACAGCTTAAACCGGCAGTAATGTGCGCGGCGTTGTCGCAACCAAGGAGAGTTGTCCGAGTTTTTGCAATAATTATCGAAATGAACTCGTTGGATGACATTAGAAAAACGATTAAGGGATTCAGACTAAGTCTCGTGCCTGCCGTCAATTTGTGGGATGCGGTGATCTTTCGCGCAACTTGTCATCACCAAAGCTGCCATCAAATAGACGTTTTTCAGCGTGAAACAATTCGGTTATGAAGGTTCGGAACACCGTCAATCGGGCTGTGTGGCGCAAATCACGCCGAAAGAGGAACCAAAGTTCACTATCGTAATACGATTGCATCGGGGCGACGCGGGTCAGTTCCGGATCAGTATCCCCGATCCTACAGGGCAGTTCGGCAATGCCCAGACCGCTGCGTGCCGAGACGTGCAATGCGGTCTGGGACGAGATTTCGACCGCCTGACGCGCGGTAGAATAGTGATTGTGCTAGGCGACGCGAAACCGTCGAGTGGTTCACTCCAAGTGTACGCGCTGCGCCTGCAATATTTCTGGCCCGTGCGATTGCCAAAAAGACGCGGTAGTCATTCCAATCCATCAACTCTCGCTTCCTCCGACTCCTATTTTTGCACGGTAGATTTGCATAGATTGCCAATTTTTGGACGGCCTTTGATCATGTATGCAGGAAAAAAATGGAGGAAGTAAAATGACCAACACAACTGAACTCAAGAACCACCTGCAAGAACAAGTTGTCAGGATGTATGCCTGCCTAGATGCCGAAGATGTCGGCGGATACATGGCTTTCTTTACCGAGGACGCTTCGTTCGAAAGCCTGTTTGGTGCCATGCAGGGACGTGAGACGATCCGCGACTTCATGACCAACCATGTTGCGTCTGGGATGGAACATGGAGTGCGTCATTTTTTGAGTAACTTCTATCTTGATGTGGATGGCACCACCGGGAAGCTTAGTTTTTATGTCGCCAAGATGCAGGTGAAAGTCGGGCCAAGTTTGATCGGTTCCGCCGCAGCAGAATGCCATTTCGATATGTCTCAGGGCGACACGCCTTTGAACAAGATCATCTTACACATTGATGAGGCATCCCTGACCACACCCGATGAATTGTGATGGGCATTGAAGCAAAACGGAGCCGGATCCGTCGCGCCGTGTTATTGGAGGTACCCCTGTGGGTAGTTTGAAAAGCAGTCATTTGTTCGAACAGACAGAATTCACACTTTGTTCGCCGAACCGCCAGAAAGTTTCAATTTTGATACCAAAGAGCAATTCAAACGGCGGTTTACCCCCTCTGAACAAGTGGTAACTTGCTACGTTTTGAAGCCATTGTTTTTCCAGAGACATCGCGCCCAACTAGACGCCCAAAAACGGCGGCCCTGCGCCTGTTAAATGCCGGTTTGCTGATTTAGGGATCATTCGAAAATAAATTAGGTTTTAGTCAGATAGGCGAACTAGAGCCTTAATTAAATAACGGAGACTTAATATTAAAACTGTCCTCACAACGACCGCCGCCATTCTTGCTTTTACTGTCCCTACTTGGGCTGCCAGCGTGTCCGAACTGGATACCAATGGGGATGGCATGGTGACAATTGATGAGCTGAAAGTCGTCAGTCCTGAAATCGCCGATGAAACCTTTGCCGCTCTGTATCCGTTCAGGCCTTTGGCGAAGGTGGTGGTTGATCTTACTCCTTTACGGTCCTCAAAAAACAAGCGTTTGACGATCCAACCACCACCACAGCTCAGCATTCTAAAGTGCTGAGCTGTGGCTCTTGTTTCGCACAAAAGCTGGGATATTCATAAGACAAGCGTTTGTTGAACGCCCCATCTGTCCGCAAACCACTCACCTCCGACAGCGGTATAGAAGCACTGGGGTTTTGACCGTCTGTACTCCTTGGCATGACCAAGGCTTATCCGTTGGCGGGCGTTAGTTATCTTAGCTGTGATTTTGGTATGGTCAGATAATTGCCTAGACTGAAGTTTTTGGGTGGCAGCAACAGCCACTCGGAAGCCCCTGTAAGGAATTCTTCAGCTTTGCTGGAAGCCAAATCCAAAAAATGCGGCCCTTGAAGGGATCACTTTAATCCGCTCTCATGATCTCAATATCTGCTGCCGCGCCTCTTTCTGAGCCGCGGCAGAGGTTGTCTGCAAGGCCGCTTGATGTCGCGTCGATCTGCACGGCAACCGGAGCTCTAATCAACCCACGTATCGCTATCCTTCAGAAACCTATCGTAACGTTCGGCAGTGTCTTGAACGTCGTCCATTACTTTCGCGCGTTCTTGATCGAGACAGCGCAGGTAGCGTTGCGCGTCGCTGAAATAATGCTCAAACTCTTGTCGGAATTCTTCTTGGTATTCCCGGGCCACGTCAGCGTTTGTGCGAGGGGGAGCAGCAGGTGGATCACAGAAGGCTTGCGCTGCGGACGAGAGGGCGAGAGAGGGCAACAGGAGGGCCAAAATAAAACGCGTCATTCTTCTAAGGCCCCGTCGTGGCTTCGGACATTCTCTGTTGAGTTCTATTTTGGACGTATCATCCAAAGCGGCGGTCTTCGATTTGGAGAACCGTCCAGCGCTGCAGGATCAATCGCTGAAAAGTGCCAACTGACAACAGCCAGTTCGTTGCCGTGAACGAAGTATTCAGAGTCAGTAGCCTGATGAAGAGCACTAACAACCCTACACCCGTATTTCGGAACGTGACAACGCCCTACGTTCGCGCAAGAATGTGAATAACCCTGTGCCAATGACGATAGCAGCTCCGAGTAAGGTCAGTGCATCGGGGCGCTCGTTGAAAACCAACACGCCGATAACAAGTGAAAACAACAGGCGTGTGTAGCGAAACGGGGTGACGGTCGAGGCGTCGCCTATGCGCATGGCGACAACAATGCCGTAGTAGCCGGCACCGCCAAAAAAAACACCGCCGACAAAATAGGCGGCTTCTAGCTCTGAAACGGCAACCAGCGTATCCGAGCTCAAAAACAGCAGTATTGTGCCCGCAACAATCAGCGATGCGAAGGCTTGGAATGAGATTACTGTTGAAGCGACATTCTCAGGAATTCTGCGGGTGATCAGATCACGCGCTGCAACGCCAACAACTGAGATGAGTACTAAAAGCACGGCAGGGTCAAAGCCGCTGAGGCCTGGCCTGATGATGATTAAAACTCCGATAAAACCGACCGTAATCGCAGTCCAACGCCGCCAACCTACCTGTTCCCCCAAAAATAACGCGGCCCCCATTGTGATGACCAAAGGCGTCACTTGAAACACGGCGGCAACTGTGGAAATGGGGACCAAGGATAGGGATGTTACAAAAGCAACGGCTGCGATGGCGTCGGCCGATGCGCGCGCGATGGTTGCACGCGTCCAGACGTGTGCTGCGAATATGTTGTGCCCCTTGGTGTATGCCATGAGCGCGAAACCGATGGAACTACAGGCGCCAAGCACGATCAAAATCTGACCTGTGGAGATTGTGCTGGAGAGTAGTTTTACAAACAAATCTTCCAGCGCGAATCCAGCCATAGCGGCGATCATCAGCAATATGCCGTTGAGGTTGTTCATACAGTCTTTCCAGAGAGATACTGTGCTTTGGGCACTATCGCCTTTGGCATGTTTAATTTTGGTTCATGTCAAACTTAGAATTGGACTGGGTGCAAGACCTATATTGGCCCTCGCGGGATCAGCCCAAGAAATCAACGAGCCGCTGTCGTCGCTGCGCTCCGGGCCGCATCAATGGCTTGCCGATTCCGATTGATGGGCCCCCGACCACAACTAGTGATGCGGCAACGTGAGCGATCCAGCCCCCAAATACTGGCATGCGGAGATCGCGAAAGATTGCCGCCCAAAAAACTAAGGCCGCCTCGGCGCCCGAATGGGGCTTGAGAGGCGGAGGTTGACGTCCCTGTGGGCCGCCAATTCAGCCGTGGGGCTGAACGCTGCGCGCCGAAATTGAGCATTCTACTTCTTAACGTACTTGGACCCTTTAGTTTTGACAGTGGGCCAAGCTCTGAAGTTGAATGCAGTTGCAGGATATATGCAACGTAAACGCAACAATGTGTGAGGGTGGTTTTGGGGCGGTTGAAGAGGGCAGACAGAGACAAGATTGAAACCCGCCTAAGGGCGGGCGAGAGCGTTGCTCTTATCGCTAAGATTTTTGAGGTCAACCGAACAACAATTTGGCGCGTGAAGCGGCGTTTAGAGGAACAGAAGGAGGCGGCTTCGGCAGTCATTCCCATCGCTTTGAGGGCGTCTCGGGCAGAAGTTCACGCTCTGGAGGCGGTGATTGAGCGTTCGGGTAGTCCTACGAAGTCCGCATTTCTACGCTCGATGCTGCGCAAAACGCTTGGGTTTTACGAGCCAGAGGAGGAAAGTGCACAGGCGTTGCGCGATGTTCACAGTGAATTATCCAAGGTTGGTGCCAACATTAATCAGATCGCAAAAGCCATGAACCGCGCGCAAAAGATCAACGGAAAGGCCAGTCCCTCCACGCAAGACCTCGCCAAAATTTATGCCTTGTCTGACGCGTTGATCCAGCTCTCGCAGTTTCACCGGACGCTCTTCAATCATACGCAGACCCGCAGCGCGCATGTTTTGACCCTGATTGAGAGCGACGATCATGGGGCATAGTTACTCCCCTGTAGATGCTGTCATGGGGCGGCTTTTTGACGATAAGCATAAGAAGAAATCCGGGGGGCAAGAGCGCCCCAGGCGGGGGCATTCGAGTGCGCAGCGTTTGGCGCGCACGGCCCAGGCGCAGCGCCCGAGTGCCGTGTTCAAACTCATTCGCAGCGGCGGCACGACAAGTCGCGCGGGGCTGAAGGGGCAGCTTGAGTATGTGTTCGACAAGGCGGACGATGTGCTTGATGCGCAGGGCCGCTATGAAGGGCAGGGCGGTCTTTCCAATGCCGATATGAATCGTGTAACGCGGCTTTGGGAGGGTGATATGTGGGGCACTGCCAAGACGGGGTATACGTCGCATTTGTTGCTGAGCTATCCCATTGGAACCGCTGTAGGCGATGTATCCGCAATCACCAAAGCTGTCTGCGAAGAGATGTTTCAATCCGGGGACGTTCATTACGATTACGTGGCGGGCATTCACACGGATCGGATCACCCGCACGCGCACGTGATTGTGAATCGCCGTGGGGATGACGGTCGGTTAATGACCCTGCGCAAGGATACTGATTTAAGTTACGAAACCTTCCGAGACAGTATGGTCATTCATGGCGAGCGGCGCGGTGTTTACATGGAATCTGGATCTCGGTTTGAGAAGGGCCTCACGGATCGCGCTCCAACGGCACGGGAGGTTTACCGGGCCAAAGATGAAGGCCGCGGGCCGGACTCAACACCCCGTACGGGTGCTGCTTTGGCCTACGCGCTCAAAGAAGTTGACGAAGCCGCTGCCCTTTACAGCGCGGTTGCCGTTCTGGCCGCGAACGATGGTTTCTCGACCCTCACGAAACTCTGCACCATGGCTGCAACTCATCTTTCGAGCCATCAACCCCTGCAAGGAAAAATACCAATGGACGGCAGCGACTTTTCTGAAGCGGAAGCTTTTGACAAAAAACTAGAACAACTTGACGGGTATTTAACGCAGGCGCGCGACGGAATTGAAAAAGCTGCGCCGAGCGCGCGACCCGCGTTGCAGCGGGCCTATTCCGATATCATGACCGAGGCCACAAAACTCAATCCAAAGACGATGGCGGCGCAATCCTTTCATCAGGATGCGGGCAAGGTTAGCCCCTATGGCGCAGACTTTATGATAGATCGGGATGTGCTGAACACGCCGAATGTTCGCGCCAATGTTGTTGAAAGCCTTGAAGGGACAGGGATTGATCCCGTTGAGGTCATCGCGCGGATGGAAGTCACCGCGACCAATGCGTATTTGGAGCAACGTTGGGCGTTGAGTGACATGGAGGCCATTGCCCGACAGCGAGGATTGGATATCTCCGACACGGGGGATTTCCGACAGGTGAACTTGGGTTTGAATGATGCTTATGAAAACATTCGCCTTGGGTTGATCGAGGCGGGCGTTGCGCACGATCGACATGGTGAATTGACCGAAGCGGAGGTGGTGCACGAGCCAGTTGGCAATTCCGTGGCCGTTCTGAAAGACGCCGCCGAGAGGTTCCTCGCTAAAGACAAGATCAATGTTGAGGCCGAACGTAAAACGATGGTTGATGCTTTGCGTGATCATCTGGGGCCGGATCAGGTGCGCCGCACCCTTGACGGAGGGGCCGACGATCTAGATGGCCTGACAGGCAATCACAATGCCAGTCAATATCTGCGTTTGGAATTGTTGAAAGACGAACGCCTTCAGGGTCGGGATATCGACCAAAAGATAATGGATGGCCTCTCAACCGATGTCGCCAAAACCCACGCCCCCAAAGGGCGCGAGCGCGACGGCTTGGAACACTGATATGGGTCGCGTTCTTTTAGGGTATGTCTTTTTCCTCTTTGTAGGTTCCTTGTTTGGTTATGTTTTGGCCGTGGCTTATATCAACTCGCAATTACAGCAGCCGGTTGGATTGTTCTATCCTCTCCTGAACGCTCAAAGCTTCGCGGGCGCCTTGCCAGAGGTTTTTGAAACAGCCGTCGTTATTCTGGGGGTTTGCGCGTTCGCGGGCTTGGCGGTTGGGGTGTATCTCGTGTCAGAACGTCTTACGATTTTTGGCACACCCCATTGGTTGACCCACCAAGAACTGCGGCAGGGAAAGTTCTTCAACAAACCTAGCCTCGGGTTTCTCGTTGCTAAAACGTCCAAGCCAAATCGAAAGGCAAAGTTCATTTCCTCAGAGAAGTTTCCGCACTGTCTGGTCATTGCCCCAACGGGGCGCGGGAAGGGGACCGGCTTCGTTATCCCCAACCTTTTGACGACAAAAGGATCAGCGGTGGTCCTCGATGTTAAGGGGGAGAACTTTGAGAAAACTGCGCGTCACCGCAAAAGTATAGGCGACAAAATTATTCGGTTTGCTCCAACAGATTTTAAGGGGTCGTCTCACCGCTACAACCCGTTGCTTCGAATTTACGCCTTGGAGAATGAATCCGAGCAAATGTTCGAATTGCAAAAACTTGCGACGCTGTTTTTGCAGAGCGACAATTCCGCGAATGAAGGTCTTTTGCGCGGCGGAATGGATGCCTTTGTTGCAGGCGTCTTGACGGCCTTTGAGCGCAAGAAACCCACCATGGGCGAAGCCTACCGCATCATCAATGGTGGTGAAGGTGAGTTCGCAGAGTCGTTTCGCAAGTATGCTGCCGAAACAGGCCGCCAAGATGTGCGACTTCTGTGGGAAGGGCTCGCGAAGATTACGGAAAAAACCTTGTCTGGGTATGTTTCCATGCTAAACACATCCGGTCTTGCGCCTTGGAAAAACCCGCATGTTGATGCAGTCACATCTCACACGGACATAGACTTTTTTGATTTGCGAAAATCGCCGCATAGCGTCTATTTCACAATCCGCACTCAAGATATCGAAAGCATGGCCGGCCTTATTCGGTTGTTTTTCTCGGACCTTATTGCGTGCTTGGAACATCATGAGCCGACCAAGAATGAACCTTGGCCGGTGATGATCGTGCTGGACGAGTTTCACAAACTGGGCAAAATGCCGATTGTCGCCGAGTCCATTACAACGTTGCGGTCTTATGGCGGCCGACTTGCAATCATCACGCAGACCATTCCCAAGTTGGACGAAATTTACGGCCGCAACGAACGGCTCAGTCTAGAAGGGGGAGCGGGTCTGAAAATATTCATGTGATAGTGATCCCGGTCATCGGATCAACGATGGTGCCGAAATGACCGCTTGGGAGGTGCTGTTCCGTCGCCATTTAGGCGAAGCTAATGGACGGAAGCTTTTGGATATGGCGTCAGGCACGGGCGAAATTGCACGGCTGTGCCAACGTCTCGGATTTACTGTGACAGGATTGGACTGGGCAGAACCGATGTTGGCAAAGGCACGAGCGAAGTTACCGAAGGTGACATTTCTCCAAGCAGATGCCGAGCACCCCATGCTGCCTGAATGTAGCATGGACGTTATCGTAACGCGGCATCTGGTCTGGACTCTCGTGGATCCTGCCGCAGCTTTCGCTGCCTGGCATCGAACGCTGGTGCCAGGCGGGCAATTGTTGCTAGTGGATGGCGATTTCGTCAGTCGCAGCATGTTGGTTCGACTTCTTGAGCGTTTCGGCTCAACTCCCACAGCGAACCGCAATTTGGCGTGGCACCGATCAATTTTGTCGCGTGTGCATTTTTCAAACGGTGCTCGGGCAAAGGCAGTTGTTGCTTTGCTAGCGGCCGCTGGTTTCACTGATATCACCGTCGACAAGCGTCTTGACGCAATCCACCGCGCACAAGCAAGGGAGCTTGGCTGGAAAAAGGCTTTTCGCCGCCGCTCGGAGCATCGCTACGCCATTAGCGCTAGAAAACTTAGTTCTGAGTAGGGAAGACATTTCTAGGCTATCCTGACGTTCTGGCTTTCCTACATCTAGTAGTGGTCACGGAACCCAAGAAACTTCCCTGGGCCGGTGCTGGCTAACGGCCGCGCCAGTCAAGCTGCTTCAGGCTGGGAGCAGCCTGAAGCCTCCCACTGCATTAACCTTTAAGAAATCGATCATTGATCGCACCTTCAGCGGCAAGTGGCAGCCTCCGCGCCAAGCACGACGCTTTTCGATTGGGGGGGCTTACCTGGTGGTGTCGAGTGGCACGCGGGACTGCTGCCAGAAGTCATTTGCCGTGCGCCGGTTGAGTTGGAGCATGTTGCGCATGGTTTCTTCGGCAGTCGCGGCGTCTCGAGAACGGATCGCCTCGGCGACATGGATATGCCCTTCGCGGGAGACGGGCTCGCCTTCCACCACTAGCACCCCGTACTCGTAAGAGATACGGAGCATGGTCAGAATGATTTCTTGCAACTGCCGCATCATCATATTGCCGGTAGCCTCAAGGATCGTAGCATGGAAAATACAGTCGGCGGTGAACATTGCCTGCACATCGGCGTCGCCGGGATACATCGCATGGGCGCTTTCCAGAAGCCGGGTAATCTGATCGTCATTTGCGCGCTCCGCGGCCAATGCGGCGGCGGCGGGTTCGATGATGCAACGCAGTTCTGTCGTTTCTGCAAACATCTGGCGTATTCGAGGGTGGGCTGGATCGTGCCACGAGACGACGTCGGCATCGAGAAGTGACCATTCCTCAAGCGGGCGTACACGTGTTCCATAGCGCCGGGCGGTGCGCACCAGACCTTTTCCTGACAAGACCTTGATGGCGTCGCGCACGGTTGCGCGGCTGACGTCGAGCGACACCGCGAGTTCGGACTCTGTCGGCATAATCTGTCCCAGCGCGTAGACACCATTTGTAATCCGTCGCCCAAGCACGGCCACAGCTTCGCGGGCTGCGCCACTCGGAAGCGGAGAACCGACCTCAAGCGGAAACGCCAGATCACCCACGCGCAGCCCTGATCGGTCGCTTTTCATAATTCATCCTTTACGTATGATCTAGAGCTTTACATATGATCTAGAGATGTGCATAGTTTACGCACCGCTATTGGAGCGGAACAGGGAGGGCCCGTCAAGTTCCATAGCCACAAAGTCTGAATGGAGGAATAAATGCAAATTAGAAAACTCGTTGCCACGGCATGCGCCGGGGCAGTCGGCGGACTGTTGTCTACCGCAGCCATCGCGCAGGATATCAAGTTCGGCATCGGCATCCCAGAAGGCGATTTTCCAGAATACAACGCGCTCGTGCGTTTCAAGGAATATGTCGAATTCAAAACCAACGGCGAATTGTCCGTACGCCTCTTTCCCAACAACCAGTTGGGCGGCGAACGCGAGATGCTCGAACAGGTCCAGCAGGGCAGCCTTGAGCTGACATTTGTCGCTGACGGCGCGATTGCAGGCTTTTACCCACCAATGCAGGTTTGGTCGATTCCCTACCTGTTTGAAAGTGCGCCAGTGGCTTGGGATGTCATGAACGGGACATTTGCGGACGATATGCGCGGCGATATTCTCGAACAGACCGGCCTTCGGGCGCTCGCATTCTCACAGAATGGTTTCCGGTCTTTCACCAATAACATCCGCCCAATCATTAACCCAGAAGACATGGCGGGCATGAAAATCCGCACTATGGAAAGCCCCGTGTTCATGGAGCTTGTCAACTCCCTGGGGGCAACAGCTACGCCAATCTCTGGTTCTGAGGTCCTGATGGCGCTACGCCAGGGCGTGGTGGACGGGCAGGAAAACCCGCCCGCAGTTGTTTATGGAGGCGGCTTGGGTGAGGTGCAGAAATACTACACGCTTGATGAGCACGTCTTCGGCCTGCACGCCATCATCGCCAATGAGGAATGGTTCAGCGGGTTGTCCGAAAGTCACCAGCAGATCATCAAAGACGCAGCCTTGCTGATGGCATGGACTGAAAATCTTCAAAAAACTGAAGGAGATTGGCTGTTCTCCGAAAAGCTTCGTGATGAGTTGGGGATGGAAATCCACGTCTCGACGCCCGAAGAAAAAGCAGCGTTCAAGGAGATCACACAGGCGCCTGTCGAGGCTTTCATCCGCACCCAAGTTGGGGACGAGCTTGTCGATGAACTTCTGGGTCGAGTCGGCGAGGCAAAATCAAGGCTCTACGACTAAAGGCACAACGC
This sequence comes from Falsihalocynthiibacter sp. BN13B15, assembly GCF_041205415.1. Lineage (NCBI taxonomy): Bacteria > Pseudomonadati > Pseudomonadota > Alphaproteobacteria > Rhodobacterales > Roseobacteraceae > Falsihalocynthiibacter > Falsihalocynthiibacter sp. BN13B15. Next base: position 17,153 of record NZ_JBGFCE010000018.1, on the reverse strand, counting down.
GTTGCCCCTTCTGAATAGGAGGGGTAACGCAAACGGAGCACACCTCATGCACAGTTTTATCCTCTCCGCCGCAAGGCTCCTGACGCGCAGCACTGAAACGCTCGCGACGCTGCTTTTGATCGTCGTCACAGCCCTTAATCTGACGCAAGTAGGCGGTCGCTACCTGTTCAACACAGGATTTGGCTGGACCGAAGAATATATGCGCTACTTGATGATCTGGCTGATGATGCTGGGTTCGGTCGCCTGCATCTTTCGCGCTGAGCATATGGGCATCGAATTTCTCGAACATCTCGCAGGGCCAAAACATGCGCCCTTGGTTAAATCCGCGCTGTACAGCGTTGCCGCAATCTTTTGCCTGTACGTTCTGGTCTACAGTTGGCCCTTGGCTTTGCGGAACGCCTCTCAGGTCGCGCCCGCGTCAGGTATCCCGATGATTTATCCTTATATGGCACTGCCTGTGGGGGCCGCATTGATGCTGGTACAGATCGCTTTAACTTGGTTTGTAGGCTTCGAGCCTGACAACGATGAAGACCTCTCTGACATTGGAGGCGCAGTATGATCTGGGTCGCCATCGCAGGGTTAAGTTTGCTCTTTCTGGGTGTTCCCGTCGCCTTTGCAATTGGACTTGCGGGGCTTGTCGGGGTCTGGATCGCAGACATCCCGCTCGCCATCGTCGCCACACGTCTTTTCACGGGCGTGGACAGCTTCGTCTTTCTTGCAGTGCCATTCTATATTCTTGCCGCCGAGATCATGAGCCAAGGCGGCATCACGACCCGTCTCATCGTGATCGCAAAGCGGGCCTTTTTGTGGTTACCGGGGGGCACAGCTTTTGCCAACATCGGCGCGTCTGTGCTGTTTGCAGGGATCTCGGGTTCCGCCGTTGCGGACGCCGCCGCCTTGGGCCGAGTTTTCATCACTGAAATGCCAAAAGAAGGTTACAGCAAACCCTATTCCGCCGCTGTTACGGTAGCCTCATCGATCATCGGACCTATAATTCCGCCCTCCGGTCTGGCAATCCTTCTGGCAGCGGTTTCGGGTATTTCGGTCATCGACCTGTTTCTCGCGGGCGTTATTCCTGGGCTGCTGCTCGGCGGGGCCTGCGCTGCTGTCGTGGCTGTCGACGCCCTGCGCGGCAAGCTGCCCAAACCTGTGCTAGTACAGTCAGGCGACAGCACACTGCGCATGGTCGTTGAAGGCATCGCTGTCGCCACGCTGCCCGTCGTCATTGTGGGCGGCATGGTGGTCGGAGCCTACACCGCAACCGAAGGCGGCGGCATCGCCGTGGCCTACGCCATCTTTCTGTCAGTCTTTGTGTTTCGCGGAATCGACATGGCCGGGCTTTGGCGGGCGTTCATGAAAGCGGCGCGGGTATCGGCGACGATCTACCTACTGGTCGCAGCGGCGACGATCCTGTCTTACGCGCTGAACCTTCTGGGCATTTCGTCGTGGATCGGCACCACTGCCGATATGTTTGGCGGTCAACCCGTGCTGTTCCTCTTTGCAATAGCGCTTTTGATGCTGGTGCTCGGGACATTTCTGGACATCGGTGCCGCGATCCTGATCTTTATTCCACTGCTTTTGCCGCCTGTGCGTGAACTGGGCATCGACCCGCTTCAAGCCAGCATGGTGGTAATGATCACCCTTGCCATCGGCCTCGTCACCCCCCCCGTCGGCGTTGTTCTGTTTGTGGTCATGCGCGTTGGAAATATCGGCATGTTGCCCTTGATGCGCGCGCTCACACCTTTTCTTATCGCGGAACTGGCGGCGGTTGTCCTCTTGTGCCTCGTGCCGCAGCTATCCACATGGCTTCCGACTTTGTTTAATCCCTGATCCAAGAAGGCTCTCTGTTATGAAGATCACATCCATAGAAACTACCGTCGTCAACGCGGTCCATCGCAACTGGATCTTTGTCAAAGTGCAAACCGACCAGCCTGGCCTGCACGGTTGGGGTGAAGCGACGCTCGAGTGGAAAACCCGCGCAGTCACAGGCGCCATTGAGGACCTGGCTCCCTTTGTTGTCGGTGAGGACCCCATGCGGATCGAGCATATCGTGGCGCGCATGACCCGCTTCGGCTTCTGGCCGCTGGGAGCCATCGCGGGGAGTGCGATTTCGGGTATCGAACAGGCGCTTTGGGACATTAAGGGTAAGGCACTTGGCGTGCCCGTCTGGGAGTTACTTGGCGGGCGGGTGCGCGACAATGTACGCGTCTATACCCACCTGCGCCGCGCTAAAATCGGCGCACAAGTCGGGATTGAAGACATCAGCGCTTTCTGTGATGCGGTACAGGAAACGGTCGAGATGGGCTATAGCGCGGTGAAGATCGGCCTCATTCCCTATACCGGCCACGACGCGCCACTCTCGGCCGTGCGCCATACTGCCAAACTGGCAGAAGCGGTTCGTGCGCGGGTTGGAGACGATATCGACCTCATGGTTGACTTTCATGGCCGTCCCGAAACGATTGAGGCGGCAAAGGCATATATTGATGTGATCGCGCCGATCCATCCGCTCTTTGTCGAGGAACCGATCCAGCCTGGTAATACTCCCGCCATGGCCGATCTGGCGCGGCGCGTGAATTGTCCCTTGGCCACGGGCGAGCGGCTGTTCACACCGCGCCAATTTGCCGAGGTCGCCGAAACACGCGCAGTTGCCTTCCTTCAACCGGATCTGGCGCATTGCATTGGCTTTAGTGGAGGCCGCCGCATCGCCGCGATAGCAGAGGCCGCAGGCATGGGCGTGTGTCCACACAACCCGATGGGCCCCGTCGCAGGTGCTGTGGCACTGCAGTTCGATGTGGCCACCCCGAATTTTGTTATTCAAGAGGAGGCTGTCGGATTGGTACCGTGGTTTGAAGACATCTGTAGTGACTACCCGTTGGCGCTGGTTAACGGCGCATGGGCTGTTCCCGATGCGCCGGGACTTGGCATTGAAATTGACGAGAAGGCTGCAGCTCAGCATCCTTTCGAACAGGAAGTCATTCCCGCGACTGACGCCGTTTTAAGCGACGGTCGCACCGCCAACTGGTAAATGAAACACTGGTAGGGTTGGAAATCCATGGTCGTGCACCTAGTCTAGCGCCAGCGGCGGGCCAGACATTTGGCAAAGTCACCTATCACAATAAAAGTCCATCGGACCCATAAATACACGTGTCATAACGTTGAAAACACTTATCAAAAAACTTAAATTAACATAACATTGATTATAGGACTTTCTCATGTAGCTGGGTGCGCGCTACCTCCAACTGCGAATCTTGTTAGAAAACAGTATGTTATCTGACAGGAGGAAGCGGTATGGGAACGACTTATACACAGCTTAGTATCACAGAACGCCGCAGAATTCCTTCTCATTGATTGCTTTGCAATCAACTGCCAGGCAGTGGAACGTTGGAAGTACGCTAAAGTCCCTGTCGATGACATGGCTCGCGTGTTGAAGCGCTGCCGTTCGACAATTTACAGAGAGTTGAGGCGTAATTATTTCTCAGATGAAAGTTTACCTAAGTACGCTGGTTACTACGGCTCTGCGGCGCAATTAAAGACTGCGGATCGGCGTGCAAGACAACGTAAGCTGATCAAACATCCTAGCTTATGCGACAGCGTAATTAGACAACTTAAGAACGGTTGGACACCGGAGCAAATTGGCAACCGGATGATCCTTGAGAAAGCGCCGCTAAGGGTCTGTCAGGAAAGGATTTACCGCTACATTTATTCCAAAGACGGCATGAACCAAGAATTGTGGTGGTATCTGCCGACCCATCGCATGTCGCGAAAACCACGCCGTGCGCGCAAACGCCAGCCACCTAAGTTCCATCGCGATGTCAGTATCTTGTTCAGGCCGGATGATGTTGCTCACCGACGTCAGTTTGGCCACTGGGAGGCAGATTTAATGTTGTTCAAACGAACGCTTGGACAGACAAATGTCACAACTCTAGTTGAACGCGTGAGCCGCTTCACACTGATCTTAAAGAACCCTAACAGACGCACAAAGCCGGTCATGCATTGCCCGGCAGGCGATACCCGTATCGCCGAGAGGGGGCAAGATTATGAAGGCAATCAAAGAATTGCCTCATGTCGCGCGCAGATCCATTACTTTTGATCGCGGCACGGAGTTTGTTTCCTGGCCACAACTGCAAGCTGAGATTGGCACGCAGACATGGTTCTGTGACCCCTCTTCACCGTGGCAGAAAGGCACGGTGAAGAACACCAATCGAAGGGCGAGACGTTGGTTGCCCCGCAAAAGAGACATTAGAAGAATGACGGATCACGACATCAAGAAATCAGTGACCGCCTGAACAGCACACCCCGCAAATGCCTCGGCTGGAAAACCCGCGCAGAAGTCTTCCGTGAAAAGATGTTGGAGGAAATGCGATGAGCGCCCTACCCTAAGGCCTAACAAGAGTCGCACTTCAAGCATCGCTCACACGCAAAGTTAAAGTGTCTCACATTAGCAAAGTTAAAATGTCACACTTCCCCGTCTGAAACAGGTTTGGCTGAGGGGGCACCAAAAGATTTTCCTAATGACTACGCCCATGTTCGGTCCTAAACTGCGTGCTATAAATATTAGTGTCCAAAGATTTACGAAAGGGATATTCCGTCCATGAAATATTGCACCCCTTTCGGCGCTCTTACATTTGCCGCAACGTTGTTTGGTTCCGGTTTTGCCACCGCTCAGACCGTGATGGACGGGGGTGGGTCGCTCGATCCGGCCAAACTAGAAGGTCTCTTTCCGGCCCGCGCGTATTCCCCTTATGCGGGCCGCAATTTTCCGGATCGGCCCTTTTTCGGCGACACCCATCTTCATACTGGAATTTCGATGGATGCGGGGGCGGCTGGTGCACGCCTGAGTCCCGCTGACGCCTATCAATTTGCCAAAGGCAAGGAGTTGACCGCATCAAGTGGCCAACAGGCGCGCCTCTCACGCCCGCTCGATTTCCTTGTTGTTGCCGACCATTCCGACAACATGGGCTTCTTTCCGAAACTCTTGGCAGGCGACCCGTCCATGCTGGCCGATCCAACAGGGAGAAAATGGTATAATCTGATCCAGTCCGGCCAAGGTGCCGAGGCCGCGATGGATATCGTCACCCAATTTGCGGCGGGTACATTTCCGCAAGCTCTGATGTCGTCACCCGATTCTCCGGCCTATAAATCGACGTGGGACGACATCATCAAAGCCGCAGACGAGGCCAATGATCTGGGGATATTTACCGCCTTTATCGGGTATGAGTGGACCTCGCTTGTTGCCCCCGGCAGCAACATGCACCGCAATATCATTTACCGCGACGGCGGCGATGTGGCGCGCCAAGTTTTGCCCTATACCACGCAAGCGCCCTACGGCAGCAACAACCCGCGCGACCTCTGGGATTGGATGGAAAACTACGAGGCAAAAACCGGCGGCGACATTCTGGCAATCGCCCACAATGGCAATCTCTCCAACGGTATTATGTTTCCTGTGATCGAGTCATTTGACGGCAAGCCCGTTGATCTTGCCTATGCCCAGACCCGCGCCAAATGGGAGCCTCTTTACGAGAATACCCAAATGAAAGGCGACGGCGAGGCGCACCCCTTTCTCTCTCCCAATGATGAATTTGCGAATTTCGAAACATGGGACAAGGGCAACCTGAACGTCAGTGCCGCCAAAACCCCCGAAATGCTGCAGTATGAATACTCCCGCGAGGCCCTCAAGAACGGGATTTTGCTCCAAGACAAAATCGGCGTGAACCCCTACAAATTTGGCGTGATCGGGTCGACGGATTCCCATACCGGCCTCGCAACCGCCTCTGAGGACAATTTCTTTGGCAAGGTTTCGAGCATGGAACCCTCCGCCGAGCGCACATCGACCGTGTTCTAGGAGTTTAGAATGAAGCTAACAAAATATATTGCCATAACCTTTTTAATTGCCGCGACGCCCGCCTTCGCCGACCCACTATCCCTGTGGAATGACACCGAAACCAAAACGTCGATCATGGAGTTCGTTGAGGGTGTTACTGAAGAGGGCGGCGAAAACTTTGTGCCCGTGCCCGACCGCATTGCGGTGTTTGATAATGACGGCACTCTGTGGAGCGAAAAACCGTTCTATTTCCAAGGTCTCTATGCCATTGACCGCCTGCAGGAAATGGCCAAGGCCGACCCCTCAATCTTAACTTCTGACGTCCTCAAGGCCGCCAACAAGAACGATATGAAAGGGATGATGGCAGAGGGCGAAAAGGGTCTCCTCGAAATCGTCAACATTTCGAGCACCAATATCACCGTTGAGGCCTTTAAAGCGAGTTCCCACGAATGGCTCACCACCGCCAAGCATCCCACCACTGGGCTGATCTTTGCTGAAATGACCTATTCGCCGATGATCCAATTGCTTGAATATCTGCGCGAAGAAGGTTTCACGACTTATATCGTGTCCGGTGGTGGCATTGATTTCATGCGGGCGATCTCGCAACAAGCCTATGGCATTCCCCCTGCACAGGTCGTGGGGAGCCTCGGCAAGACTCACTATGAAGTCAAAGACGGCGTACCAAGCATGATCAAGGACGGCGGCATTACCTTCGTCGATGACAAAGACGGCAAGCCCGTCGGCATTGATCGCTTTATCGGCCAACGCCCAATATTTGCTGCTGGCAATTCTGACGGCGACCTCGCGATGTTGGAATGGGTGACCTCGGGCGAGGGTCCCACCTTCGGATTTCTGGTCCATCACACCGATGCCAAACGCGAATTCGCCTATGACCGCGACAGCGACGTGGGCAAATTGTCCAAAGGTCTGGATGAAGCTGCGGCCAAGGGTTGGGTGCTCGTCAATATGGCCAAAGACTGGGCCGAGATTTGGGTCGGCAAACTGTAGCTCCTTTTAGGCGGTGCAGAAATGGCATTTGCGCCGCCTAATTATCGGTATAGCCAGTTGAACCTGAATATAGTAGGAGGCATAACGACCCCAACGCCCCTGCGACGAAAGCTTAATGCATGACTTCCTTTTGCCATACAGACCCCGCCGCCAAGATCGGCGAGAATGTGACCTTGGGCTTTGGCGTCAGAATCTATGGCAACGTCGAGATCGGCGATAATTGCCAGATTGGTGATTTTTGTGTCATCGGACATCCCAGCCTGAAGCCCGATTGCGCTCCACTGAAATTGGGCGCGGGTGCGGTGATCCGTTCGCACGCTGTAATTTACGAGGGCTCCGATATTGGCCCCCACCTTGAAACGGGCCATCACGTGGTGATCCGTGAAGGCGCGCAGATTGGCGAAAACCTGCGTTTAGGCAATTATTCCGACATCGAAGGCGCGTGCCACATTGGCGATTTTGTCCGCATGCACAGCTATGCCCACGTCGGTCGCGGCTCGCAAATTGGCGATTTCGTCTGGCTGTTTTCGCTCACGACCCTGATGAATGATCCCCTGCCCCCCTCGCATATTTCCGAACCAGTAACGATTGGCGATATGGCGACGGTCTGCGTCAATGTGCAATTGATGCCCGGAACTGTGATTGGGCGCGGCGCGATGATCGCCTCTGGTGCGGTCGCGCACGGCCAAATCCCCCCCGCCGTTATTATCTCAGGCACCGATGGTGAAGTCGCTGGACCCGTGCATTTCCTGATGCATATGGCCTCGCGCACCCGTCATCCGTGGCACAAACATTTTGCCGATGCCTATCCAGAACGGGCACGGGATCGCATTGCTGCTTTAGGCGCCGAAATCGACGCCGAAGCCGCTGATTTGTAGAATTTTCAAGGAGTAACTAAATGGATCGTTCAGAAATCCTCGCACTAATGAATACGGTTATGGTCAAACGTGGTCGCGCCGAAATCACCGACGAAACGGTCACGACACGCGTGGCAAATTTTCGCAGCCTCGACTTTTCCGAAGTCGCCTTGCGGATCGAAACCAAGGTCGGCGAGGAGTTGGCCTTTGATGCGGCCTCCATGCGCCAGATCGAAACCGTAAAAGACGTTCTGGATTTCTTTGCAGAAATCACTCGGAAAGCCGCCTAGGCAATGACCACCATCTGCTCTGACAACCACTTGTTTTTCGGCGAGACCGCCGAAACTTGGGCCAGCCTTCGGGCGCAAACCCAAGCGCGTTTGGGTCAAGCAGAGGGCTATCTTGCGCAACGCTGCGTGTTTGTCGTTGATGATATGCGCGCTGCCCTTGGCGTTGTGGCCTTCGGCATTTCAAACGGTGCGATGGATTTCGGCGTCGTTGAGCGTAACCGCCTTTCGCCCGAAGTGAACGCGCGGTTTGCCGAAAATGGCGTGCGTTTGGTGGATGCCGTGAATGGCTCCCCCCTCGGAGATACCCCCGTTCAGGCCGAAGTTCAGGCGGGCCGTGTCACCGTTTTAACCTCCGGTACCACGGGTTTGTTGAAACTGATCCCCCACACCGCAGACACCTTAAACACCTTCGTTCAGGTTCGCGATTTGCCTGCCAACAACTGGTTCATGCCCTATCAAATCGGCTCCTACGCGTGGTACCAAATGGTGGCGCTTGGCCTTTTTGTGCGGGAACAGGGTCTTATACCCGCCGATTTCGACGATCTCGCGGGCAGCTTTGAGGCCGCGATGCGCGCCGAACATGTTACCGCGATTTCCTCGACCCCAACGTTTTGGCGTCATGCCCTGATGTCGATCAACGAGACCCTTTTGGCCGCCACGCAAATGCGCTCGATTTCCATGGGCGGCGAAATTGTCGATCAAACCATCCTCGACCGCCTCGCGGGCCTCTATCCTGCCGCCAAAATCCGCCACATCTATGCCTCTTCTGAGGTTGGGGCCGCGATTGTGGTGACCGATGGCAAGTCCGGATTTGACGCACAGCTTTTGGGCCGTGAGGACGGCAAAATCGGCATGAAAATTCAGGACGGGCGGCTTTTTGTGCGCTCGCCCTATGCCAACCACGCCGATGCGGGCGGCTGGATTGATACCGGCGATCTGGTCGAAGAACGCGAAGGCCGCGTCTATTTTGGCGGCCGCGCGGGAAATACCATGATCAATGTTGGCGGCCAAAAGGCCTTCCCGCCCGACATCGAAGCGCATTTATTAACACATCCAGACGTGGTCTGGGCACAGGTCACCGCACGGCGCGCGCCGATGGTCGGGCATTTGCCGCAAGCCACCATTGTGTTATCCCAAGTCAAAGACGCGGACGCCGCCGAAGCCATGCTGATCGCGCATTGCGAAGGTAAATTGGCCGACTACGCGACCCCCCGCATTTGGAATTTTATTGACAGCGTGCCCTTGCGGGCAAGTTTGAAAAGCTGAGGAGGCAGAAATGCACACCAAGAACCAATCCATCATTGTGTCGGGCGGCTCGCGCGGGCTTGGCCTGCATATGTGCGAGCAGCTTTTAAAAGAAGGCAACAAAGTTGCGACGTTTGCCCGTTCCCACACCGAGGCCATGGACCGCCTTGCCAAGGAATACGGCGACGCGTTTTACTTCACCTCTCTTGATGCGGTTGATGCGGCGGGTGTTGCCCGTTTCGTCGCCGAAGTTGCCGACCGTTTTGGCGCCCTCGACAGTGTGGTTAACAACGCAGCCATCGGCCAAGACCAACTTTTGATGCACACCGATTTGGACACCATCCAAAACATCGTGAACATCAACATCATCGGCCCCACCCTTCTCACCCGCGCTGCAATCAAACACATGATCCTTGGCGGCGGCGGCAATATCTGCAACATCTCGTCGATCTGTGGCTCGCGCGGCTACGCTGGCTTGTCGGTTTATGCGGGTTCCAAAGGCTACCTCGACGCTATGATGCGCACCCTCGCGCGCGAAGTTGGCGACGCTGGCATCTTTGTAAATTGCGTGGCTCCTGGCTTCTTTGAGTCCGAAATGTCCTCGGTGCTTAAGCCCGAACAACTTGACACCATCAAACGCCGCACGCCCTCGGGCAGCCTGTCAAATGATGAGAATATCTTCAAAGTTGTTGATCTGGTGATTTCGGGAACCGCGAATATTCAAGGGCAGGTTCTCTTTGTCGACGGCGGCATCACCAATTAAATCGCGCACAATCGCGCAAGTCTTTGGCGGAGAAATTCGCCAAGACGCGACCCTGAGCGGCCCCGCCAGCTATGATGGTGCGGGCCGACGGTTTGTTTTTCACACCGAAATGTCGCTTGAAGCCGTCGCGATCGACGTCGAATTGCGATCCGAACCCGCAAGCGCTCAATTAACCAAAGCCCTCGGCGAGGACGCGCTCGCACGCTGGACCGAAATCGAAGTTTTGGCCAAGCTCTATGACGTTCCGGCCCACATCGTCCTAACTCAGGTTCAATCCCTGAGCCCTCAAGTCTTCGCCCAAAAATTTCCAGCCGAAATCCTGCGGTGCGACACCGCAAGCCACTTTATCGCCGTTGGTCGTAAGGGGTAAAGCTACCCGCCAGAAACCGTCACTTTGCCTTTAACGGACGCACCCTTGTGCATTTCCATCTCTTGCGCCGTGATATCTGCCGAGCAGTCCGCACCTGAGTGCAGCTCAACTGCTTCCGCCGAAACCGCCCCACTCAAGTGGCCGCGTACATGAACCGTTTTTGCCGCAACCGAGCCTGCAACACGCCCTTCGGACAGGATATCCACCGAACTGCCGGTAATATCCCCGTCAATTTTTCCCGCGATGTCGATATCCGCAGTGCCCGATAGGTTGCCTGTAATCACAAGATCTTCTGCGATGATTGTCTTCCCCACCATTCTTCTCCTGACAATTAAAACCGTTGCCAAAGGCTAGCCTGTCGCCCCCCCTTGCGCCACCACTATTTCCATCGCTTGGAAAACCGGCGCATTCAAGTCATTGCCCCCCCCCCGTTTCCGCGTTATCTCCGTGTTAATCAATTCGGGAGCGTATCGTGACACCATTTCTCTCTGACATCGACCAAGCCGGACTTTTTGTCGGGCGCGTCTGGAACGCCAAGGTTCAAGGGCCAAGCGTTGTGACATTACGCGCAGGTCGCGTCATCGACATCACCCAAAAAGCCGCGCCAATGGTGCGGGATATCTGCGAAATGCCCGACCCCGCCGCCTATGTGCGCGCGGCCCACGGCCAAGATCTCGGAGCCTTCGCAGAAATCTCCTGCGTCCCTGCGGGCGACCTCTCCAAAACCCATTTCCTCGCGCCTTGCGATCTGCAATCCGTCAAGGCTTGCGGCGTAACTTTCGCCTCCTCGATGGTGGAGCGCGTGATCGAGGAACGCGCCGCCGGCAACCCTGCCGCCGCCGAAGAAATCCGCGCCCGCGTCGGGGCCTTGATCGGCGACTCCCTGCGCGACATCAAAGCAGGCTCCGCCGAGGCCGCCGCCGTCAAACAAGCCCTGATAAAAGAGGGTCTTTGGAGCCAATATCTTGAGGTCGGAATCGGCCCTGATGCGGAGGTTTTCTCCAAAGCACAGGTGCTCTCCTCCATGGGCCCCAATGCCGAAGTCGGCCTGCACCCGATCTCAAAATGGAACAACCCAGAGCCGGAAATCGTCCTGCTCGTCTGCTCCCAAGGCCGCATCCTCGGCGCAACCCTCGGCAATGACGTCAATCTGCGCGACATCGAAGGCCGCTCCGCCCTCTTGCTCTCCAAAGCCAAAGACAACAACGCCTCCTGCGCCATCGGCCCAATGTTCCGCCTCTTCGACGCGGACTATTCTATCGACGACGTCCACTCCGCCGAGCTCGACCTTACCGTCACCGGCGAAGACGGCTACGTGCTGTCCGGCCATTCCTCTATGAAGGAAATCAGCCGTGCGCCCGCCGACCTCGTGGCCCAAACCTTGGGACGGCACCACCAATACCCCGACGGAATCGTCCTCTTTCTCGGAACCCTCTTCGCCCCGACACAAGACCGCGACACTCCCGGCGAGGGCTTCACCCACCACCTCGGCGACACCGTGACCATCTCTTCCAAAGGCCTCGGATCGCTCACCAACACAGTGCGCCTTTCCACCGACTGCACCGACTGGACCTTCGGCATCAGCCACCTGATGCGCAACCTCGCCAAACGCGACTTGCTTTAACCAAACCACGGCCTAAACTTAGCAAAACTCAAAAACCTAGGGACGGATATGAAACGCATTTTAACAACAGCCCTGATGACAACCTTCATGGCCTCCACCGCAAGCTTCGCCGACACCTGTGCCGCCGGAAAAACCCTCACCGATGGCGTTTTGACAGTCGCCACAGGAAATCCGGCCTATTTCCCGTGGGTGATGGACAACGACCCAACCAGCGGCGAAGGCTTTGAATCCGCCGTCGCCTATGAGGTCGCCAAACGCATGGGCTTTGAAGGCGACGCCGTTGTCTGGACCTCCGCAACCTTCGATCAATCCATCCAACCTGGCGCGAAAAACTTCGACATCAACCTGCAACAATTTTCGATCACCGCTGACCGTGAAAAAGTTGTCGATTTCTCCGACCCCTACTATTCCGCCGCCATGGCCGTCCTCGTGCGCCAACCCACAATCGACGCGGGCGCAACGGGCGAAATCGCCTCGCTCAAGAGCCTAAAGTGGGGCGTTATGGGCTCTACCACCGCACTTTCCACTGTCACCGAAGTGATCGCGCCCGACGAGTCTCCCCTGCTGTACGACGATAACATCAACGTCGTCGAAGCCATGAAAGCCAACCAAATCGACGCCGCAATCTTCGACCTCCCAACCGCCCTTTACCTCAGCGCAGTTGTCCTCGATGACGGTGCCCTCTTGGGTCAATTCCCCGCCGATCGCAGCGAAAACCCCGATCAATTCGGCTTCCTGATGGAAGAAGGCAGCCCGCTTAAACCCTGCGTCAACGAAGCTCTCGCCGCCATGACAAGCGACGGAACCCTTGCCGCAATCGAGGCCAAATGGCTGGCCGAAACCACTGGCGTGCCAGTCCTTAAATAATAGTAATTCCGATGAAAAATCCACGCGCGGGCCTCACGGCCCGCCAAACTTTTGAGCGCAAAGCCCACCGCAAATCGCTGCTGATTTCCACCTTCAGCACACTCATTGTGGTCGGCCTAATTGTACTCCTCGTCCCCCTCACCCCTGGTTGGGACCGCGTAAAATCAAGCTTTTTCAACGGCGAAATCCTCATCGAAACCTTCCCCGGTTTGCTCAACGCCTTCCTCTGGGACATCGCGATTTTCCTCTGGTGCGCCCCCGCCATTGCCATTCTTGGCCTCGTGATCGCCCTCATGCGCGACGCCCGCGCCCCTGCCCTCTTTCCGCTCCGCATCTTCGGCATCCTCTATACCGACATTTTTCGCGGCGTCCCCGTCATCCTTATCATCTTCCTCATCGGCTTCGGTATTCCGGGCTTAGGGCTGCCGCGCCCTTGGAATAGTCCCTATATCTGGGGTTCCCTCGCCCTCATCCTGACCTATTCCGCCTATGTCGCCGAGATTTTCCGCGCGGGCATCGAATCCATCCACGACAGTCAACGTTCCGCCGCCAAATCCCTTGGCCTAAGCCACCGCGACATGATGCGCGACGTCGTCCTCCCCCAAGCCATCCGCCGCGTCGTTCCCGCAAATATGAACATGCTCGTCGCCCTCCAAAAAGACGTCGCCCTCCTCTCCTTCATCGGCCCCGTCGAAATCCTGCGCCAAGCGGGAGTCTACAAATCCCTGCTCGCCAATTTCACCCCCTATGTCGGTGCCGCGCTGATCTTTTTGGCGGTCACAATCCCCGTGACCCGCTACGCCGATCACTTGATCGCAAAACAAAACAAGGCCCGCAGTTAATGTCGATTCTCCGCCTCTCCAACGTCACAAAATCCTTCGGCGGTACCGAGGTTCTGCGCGGCATTGATCTCGACATTTCACGCGGCGAGATGATCTGCCTGATCGGCGCCTCTGGATCGGGAAAATCGACCCTATTACGCTGTATTAACCTGCTTGAGAGTATCGAGGATGGCGAAATTTGGTTCAACGAAACCGATATTTCCCTCCCCCAAATCACCCCTCAACCCATTCGTCAAAAAATTGGTTTGGTCTTTCAGAGCTTCAATCTTTTTCCCCATATGACCGCGCTGGAAAACGTGCTCCTCGCACCCCGCCGTGTGTTTAAAAAAACCCGCGCCGAGTTGCTGCCCGAGGTCACCGCTCTTTTCGAGAGCTTCAATCTAAGTGATCGAATGCACGCCTATCCCGATCAACTTTCAGGCGGCCAACAACAGCGCGTCGCCATAGCCCGCGCCCTCGCCATGCGCCCCGAAATCATGCTGTTTGATGAGGTTACATCCGCTCTTGATCCCGAACTCGTCTCCGAAGTTCTAGACGTTTTGCGCGTGTTGAAATCCCAACACATGACGATGATTTTGGCCACCCATGAGATGGGTTTCGCCAAAGAAGCCGCCGACCGCATTTGCGTCCTAGATGCAGGCAAAATCATCGAAGAAGGCTCCCCCGCGCAAATTTTCGGGACACCAAAATCCGAACGCACGCGGAAATTCCTCGCGTCCGTGCTCTAAACGCCCAAATATTGCGCGGTGATCTCGGGCGTCAATTCTGCCATGGATGCGGCCCAAACACTGGCCCCGCGCTCCAAAATCACCGCTTTATCGGCAATCGCCGACAGTTCTTTGATCGACTTATCCACAACCAGAATCGCCAATCCGGTTTCCCGCTTCAAATGCGCAATCGAGGCCCAGATTTCTTGTCGCACCAGTGGCGCTAACCCTTCGGTTGCCTCATCCAAAATCAACAACTTCGGATTGGTCATCAACGCCCGCCCAATCGCCAACATCTGCTGCTCGCCGCCCGACAAAACCGCCGCAAGTTGCGTTTTTCGCTCCTCAAGTTGTGGAAACAACCGCAAAACAGCTTCAAAATCCCACGCGCCCTTCCGCGCCGCCGCAATCAGGTTCTCATAGACGGTCAAATTCCCAAAACACCGCCGCCCTTCTGGCACAAGCCCAATCCCTAAACGCGCCGCTTGATGCGATGCCAACCCCTGCAAATCCTGTCCCGAAAATGAAAGACGACCCGCAGTCATCGGCAACATCCGACAGATGGTTTTTACGGTCGTGGTTTTACCCATCCCGTTGCGCCCCATAAGCGCCAAAACTTCGCCTTCGCCCAGCGTTAGAGACACATCAAACAAGGCCTGCGTCGCACCATAAGACGCAGCCAAATGGTCCAAAGACAACAAATTCATGCGTCCTCTCCCAAATAGGCCCGTTGCACCGCTTTATCGCTACGAATTTCCGCCACCGTTCCCGTGGCAATTATCTCGCCATAGACCAAAACACTCACCCGATCCGCGAGCGCAAAAACCGCGTCCATGTCGTGTTCGACCATTAAAATCGGCGCTTCATTTCGCAATCCATCAAGGAATTCCGTCAACGCAAGACTCCCCTGTGTCCCTAGCCCCGCCATGGGTTCATCCATTACAAATGCACGCGGATTCAGGGTCAAAGCCACCGCAACTTCCAACTGCCGCCGTTGCCCATGCGAAAGCTCCGACGTACGTGTCGCTGCGTGTTCCATCAGTCCCACGCGCTCCACCGCCTCCTCAGCGCGTTCGCGCAAGCCCTCGTTGCGCAACACGCCCCCAAACGGCCAGTACGCCCGGCCATGCGCCCCAATCACCCCCAGCAACGCGTTCTGAAGCACAGTATCTTCCATCGCCAACGCCGAAACCTGAAATGTCCGTGCCAACCCGCGCTTGGCTCGATGCGCCACAGAAAGCGCCGTCACATCCTCGCCCGCAAGCATTATCCGCCCAGAATCCGGAGTAATTTCTCCCGCAATCTGCTTAATTAGGGTCGATTTCCCCGCTCCATTTGGTCCAATAAGCGCATGGATCTCCCCCGCCCTCAGGTCCAAACAAATATCAATCGACGCCTTCAGCGACCCAAACGTCTTACAAACTCCGTCTATTTTCAGAACCGCGTCAGTCATGCGCCTTCTCCCGACCGACCAAAATCCCGGTCACGCCCCCCGGCGCAAACAATACAATCCCCAGCAAGATAACCCCCAGATAGATGTGCCAGAATTCGCTCAACCCGCCAAGAAAATGCTCCAGCGCAATAAACAACGCCGCGCCAATCACGGGCCCAAAAAGCCGCCCTACTCCGCCCAAAATCACAAACACCATGATCTCGCCACTCGTCTGCCAGCTAAACATCGTCGGGCTGACAAAACGGTTGAGATCAGCAAAAAGCGCGCCCGCCAATCCGGTCATCATCCCCGAGATCACAAAAGCCACCAGTTGCACGCGGTACCTCGAAATCCCCACGGTTTCGACCCTAATCGGCGATTGCCGCGCGGCATTCAGCGCCAAGCCGAACTGCGACTTGGCAATCGCCGACGCCGCAATCAACCCCGCGATGAGCACTCCAAAACAGATGCCGAAAAACTGGATCGGATCGAGCGTATTCAACCCCGGAAAGCCATTGCGGACATAAATCGACAACCCGTCCTCACCCCCATATGCGGGCCAACTGATGGCGAAATAGTAAAACATCTGGCCAAATGCGAGGGTGATCATAATGAAGTAAACGCCCGTCGTCCGCAGACAAATCGCCCCAATCACCAAGGCCGCCAACCCCGCCGCAATCACCGCGACCAGCCAAATAACGGGCATCACATTTGTGCCCTCAATCACCACAGCGCCCGAAAAAATCGGCGTATAAATCTGCGCATGACTTGCAAGGATGCCCATGGCATAACCACCGATCCCAAAAAACGCCGCGTGCCCCAAACTCACAAGCCCGCCAAGCCCCAGCGCGATGTTCAGCCCGACCCCCGCCAATGCCAAAATCGCAACTTTCGTCGCAAGTGTGATCACGAACGGCTCATCCGCCCCATAGGCCCACAGTGGAACAGCCAAAAGCCCGGCCAAAACGGCTCCGTTTAACATCTTTTCCCGCGTCATGCCCGCACCCCAAACAGGCCCGTCGGCCGCATCACCAAAACCACCGCCATTAAAATATAGATCGACATAGACGCGAGCGATGACCCGATCGAGGCCGCCGCGGATGGATCCATAAACAGCGCGAAAATCATCGGCAAGAACAACGCGCCCAAAGTTTGCGTCAAGCCCACCAATATCGCCCCTATCAACGCCCCCTTAATCGACCCTATTCCGCCGATAACGATCACGACGAAGGCCAAAATCAACACAGGTTCGCCCATTCCAACCTGAACCGACTGAATCGCCCCAACCAAGGCCCCCGCAAACCCTGCCAGCGCCGCGCCAATGGCA
>NZ_JBGFCE010000017.1:0-58155 GCF_041205415.1 Falsihalocynthiibacter sp. BN13B15 | reverse complement strand
ATCAACCGCTAGCCATAAGTAGTGACGTTCGCCGTTTACTTTCAAAACAAACCTCATCTAGGTGCCACTGCCATTGAGGCCAGGATCGCAATCGTTCCACTCGTTTCTTCCGTATCTCAGATGCAAACATTGGCCCAAACCGGTTCCACCAAAATCGGACCGTCTCATGGCTGACGTCGATCCCTCGTTCGTGGAGTAAATCCTCTACGTTTCGAAGGGAGAGAGGAAATCGGACATAGAGCATCACTGCTAGGCGAATAATCTCAGGACTGGTTTTGAAGTAGCGAAAAGGAGAGCGTTTTGTCATACTCCGAAGCTACGAAACGATCCTACTCTTCACAACAGGGTTTCTTCTGACACCACCCTCCGCATCAGCTTTCTTCTGCGCCCATCGTTTGTCCTGCCGAAATATTGCCTCAAATTTTGAAGCTGGCCAACGGTTATCTGCTAACAAATCATTAAGAAGTTCAGTTAAATCGTAAGCATTGATTCCGCGCGCAACCTTCTTGCAAGCTCATTACGAAGGCTGCGCACCAAAAGTGAACCTAGTTGCGACCCGTAGAAACGCGCTTATTTTCTGAGCGTTAGACATTTTGAAGAAACATGGACTCCCTAGACAATAGGTGTCTCTGGAATTGCACACACTTTACATGGTAAGAATGGAAGCAGAAGATGATACAAATATGAGGGATTCACCTTTGGACCCCGACTACAAAGATTATCACTTACTGATGCCAAATACTGGCTGAACTAGAGACCGAAGATTTGGAAGATGCCCCACCATCCGAAGCGCAGAAAACAGGTTTTGCAGCGCTCATCCAAGAGTTGGACAAACAAAGCCAATCGATCGGATATGTGACGCTGGGTGAGACGATCGACCGGGCGAGCACACGCATGCATGGGGTTGCTATCTTTTTGATGGCGTTGCCTGAATGCATTCCCCTACCCATACCCAGCTTTGGCGCGATTTTGGGCGTACCTCTCATCGCTGTATCCGCGCATTTAGCGATTTACGGTGAACGGGGCGACCTGCCAGCGAGTGCCCGCAATATCAAAATTCCGCATGAGGTGATCGCAGTGATGTCGCGCTATATGATCCGGCCGCTTCGCTCGGTCGAACGCGTGAGCCGAAACCGCCTGTCAGTACTGGGACGCCGTGAAAGGATCATCGGGGCCTTGTGCCTGTTCATGTCGCTTGTGTTGCTACTGCCGATCCCTTTAATTAATGTTCCGCCCGCTGTTGCTCTCGCCTGCCTGTCATGGGGGCTTGTGCAGCGCGACGGGCTTTTCATCAGTCTGGGGATCGTCTTTTCAGCGGGCGTCGTGCTGATTCTATTTTCCATAGCGGATTTATTCGCATCGCTTTTCACATGACCCTTAAAAACGACTACTTGATAGTCTTTGCGAGGCTGCATGCCTGTCCTTGGCAGGCTCCTTCGGGCGCCGTCATTGAGGCGTAATAGGTTAATGCCTGCCATATGTAATAAAGGTCAAAGGCGGATGGTTTCTTGGTTAGTTTTTAAGTAGCAAAACGAGAGCGTTTTGTCATTATCAAACGCTAATTGGATGCCCTGCCCCGCTCAGGTCGGTTTCCTCTGACAATACCGTTTCATGTTCTTAATTCTTTCAATAAGTTGCACGACCACCGCTCAAGTCGAAGACAGCACCTGTTGTAAATGAATTTTCGGGAGTACAAAGCCATGCAATCATGCTCGCGGCTTCTTCCAAGCGCAGGAACCGACCCCGCGGGATTTTGGAAAGCATAAAATCGATATGCTCTTGGCTCATTTGGTCGAAGATCCGTGTTTTAGCCGCTGCAGGCGTCACGCAATTCACTGAGATATCAAGATCTGCATGTTCCTTTCCAAGTGATTTAGTTAGTGCAATGACACCAGCTTTTGACGAAGAATATGCTGCAGCATTGGGATTGCCTTCTTTGCCAGCGATAGAAGCGATATTGACAATGCGACCGAATTGCCGCGCTTGAAACCCAGCGAGCGCAGCCTTGCAACAATTAAACGTTCCATTGAGATTTATGTCTATAATCGAGCGCCATTCTGCAGGGTCGTAGTCGATGACTTTTGCATTTGAACCCGCGACGCCCGCGGAATTGACAAGGATGGAAACGGGGCCGACTTGTTGCTCGACTTCGGCAAAAACCGATGCAACGCGGTCAGGATCCGTCACATCCACACCAAAGGCGACACAGCCATTGCCAAGGCTATCAGCCGCCTGTTTTGCCAATGCCTGATCTTGATCCCATATCGCAACGGTAGCACCTGACGCTACCAGTCGTTCGGCGACCGCATAGCCGATCCCCTGCGCGCCTCCGGTCACTATGGCGATCTGATTGTTCAAGTCATAGACATTCATCTATTTGATCCTTTTTGACATTATGTGTTTTATCATCGTTATCTCATCTCTCCGTTGATATGATTGTATCCGCGAATTTATCTGCGGTCATATTCGTTGGATTATTTGTACAGGCTCCCCTGAACGTTTACCAATTTTAACTAAGTTCCCTCAGAGTAATAATACTGACCGAATTGATGTCTGACCTTATTTAGCTTCGGATCGATGCATGTGGTACAAAAAGGCCCATCAGTGTTTGATTTATAATAGTCCTGTGTACGCCACCGGTAGGTGGAAAATTATGTGCAGATACAGTAACTGGGCCAAATTTACCCGTACAGTGGCACGCGATGTGGGAGATCACCACATGCAGGTGAATACGATGGGACCCGGCTGGATGATGACATAACGCCAAATCAAATCTGGGCGACGCCGGAAACGCTGGAAATGCATTGTGCACGTTAATGCCTGCCCGGCTTGATCGAATCAGTCCACGTGGCCCGGTAGTAAATTCAATTTCGATTGTAAAAGGTAGCGGTAAACAAAGCCTTCAAGCTCTGATAGTTAAAGAGGTGATAGTCGGAGACTAATAGTTCGGATACCTTTAGCACTATCTCGCAATACCGTAGGAGTTTGCTATGCAACCTGAAGAAAAAATCAACATATTAGGTGGCCCTTTGCAGCTTTGCAGCTCTAAACCAGTGACCGGTTTTTTTAGAGATGGACATTGCAACACGTGCACAGAAGATAGAGGTTCTCACACTGTTTGTGCGGTTATGACGGCAGAGTTTCTCGCATTCTCAAAATATGTCGGCAATGACCTAAGCACATCTCGGCCTGAGTTCGGGTTTGTTGGCCTCAAAGCCGGTGACAGTTGGTGTCTTTGCGCTTCACGTTTTCTTCAAGCTCATGAAGAAGGCTGCGCACCAAAAGTGAACCTAGCTGCGACCCATAGAAACGCGCTTATTATAGTGGCTTTAGACATTTTGAAGCAACATGAACGCACAACACAATAACCCTGCCGGTAATTTCAGGCGAATTTGAACTCGTCTCTACTAGACCTATGAGGCCGCAAATATATTCCGCGTAGATATCGTCGCCACAGTCAAACAGCCAGCTTTTCGCTGTCCGTAGCGAATTCTTTGGACCTAAGTTTCTGGTGAGATAGTCGAGGGTCGCAACGAGTTATTCTTTATGCTTATTGTGGGGTCCAAATTCTGGACTGCTCACTGGGGCCTTTTCTATGACATCGACGATTTAACATATAGTCATTAAACGAAAAAAAGCGGCGCGCGGGCATAATCCATCCGGCACGTCGCCCAGTTGCGAAGAATTTTCACATTTGCCAGATAATTAGTCCTGGCGTGATGGGCCCAGAACGGGTTCGCCGCCATCCCCACCGCCGCAATTGATCCGCCTCACCGTGCGGTGTCTCCTGCGGTCCCCGCGCTTTTGTGGGTCCGGGTCCCCTACCGTGACCTCACCCTATTTGGCGAAACCATTGTGATCAGGAAGTCAGGGCGTCCGACTCCGTTATCTTTCTAAGCTCAGGTAAAAATTCAGCGTGGTGCATTTTCATGTATCGTATGACCCTTGTATTGCTGATAAGTTTTGAAACATAACCGCGCGCCAGAACCAGATCGAGATGGTCAGTACCATAGGAGTCTTCAACAAGTCGAAACTCTCGTTCCAGATTGGTTGACTCCCGCTCCATCAGTTCCAGTTGCTGTTGGGAAATACCCTTTGCAGCTTTAGGTTTTTCCGGATTAACAAGTTGGCTTGCTGGCGTCGCGGCCAAAAGCGAACGTGCATAATTGACTGTATACTTGTTCATGGCCACCATGATTTCTGCAGCTTCAATCTGGCGCAACTGCTTCATCTTTTTGAGAACACGATGACTGACGTCAGCGCCTATGGGACCAAATGGGGTAATTTGATAAGAGAGTGTTCTTGGCTCATCGTAACCACTGAGGAGTGGAAGATGAGACAGACAACTGGAACACGCAAAAGCCCCGGCGAGAAGCTGGTCAAAAATATCAAGCGCGCTACCCGCAAGCATTACTCATCCGAGGAGAAGGTCAGGATCGTCCTGGATGGCCTGCGTGGCGAAGACAGCATTGCTGAGCTGTGTCGTCGTGAGGGCATTTCCCAAGGCATCTATTACAAATGGTCGAAGGGCTTCATGGAAGCTGGCAAGAAGCGGCTGGCTGGCGATACAGCCCGGGCCGCGAACACTGACGAGGTGAAGGATCTGCGCCGTGAAGCGCGCGATCTGAAGGAGGTCGTGGCAGAACAACCCCTCGAACTCCGTTTGCTCAAAAAAACATGCTTGGCCCCTCTCGGTGATGCTTGCATCACCTGCCAGGCAATGGATGGGGGCGACCACGAATGAGGTATCCCCCATCCGAGAAGTTATAGATCATCCGGCTGGTCGAAGGATCGCATCTATCGGCCCGCCTGACATTGGCTAAGCTGGGCATCCCTCGCACCACATTCTATCGCTGGTACGACCGATACCTCCAGCGCGGAGAAGCTGGATTGCAGGACCAATCTCCCAAGCCCAAACACGTCTGGAACCGCATTCCTGATGAGGTGCGGCGCAAGGTCATCAAGCTGGCGTTGAAAGAAACAGAGTTGTCACCCCGCGAGCTTGCGGTGACCTTCACAGACAAGGAAAGTTACTTTGTATCAGAGGCTTCAACATATCGAATCCTGAAAGCACATGATTTAATCACAAGCCCTACCTTTATCGTGATCAAGGCCGCGAGCGAGTTCAAAGACAAAACCACGGCGATCAACCAGCTGTGGCAGACCGACTTCACATATCTCAAGATCATCGGCTGGGGCTGGTTCTATCTCAGCACGATCCTTGACGATTACAGCCGCTATATCATCGCGTGGAAGCTCTGCACCAACATGCGGACACAAGACGTGACTGACACGCTGGACCTCGCTTTAGAAGCGTCGGGTTGCGATCAGGTACATGTCGTTCACAAGCCACGTTTACTCCCTACTCAGCGACAACGTCTCCAGCTACGTGTCCGGCGACTTGGCTGACTGGCTCAAAGGCAAAGGGATGAAGCATTCTCGTGGCGCGCCGTATCATCCACAAACACCAGGCAAGATCCACTCTCATCGATACTTCGTATCGACTGCCGTGCAATGGAACGATGGCACCAAACCCTGAAGAACCGCATTCTGCTGGAACATTAATTCCTGCCGGGTGATCTCGTCGCGCAGATCGAAGCCTTCGTCGATCACTACAACCATCAGCGCTACCCTTTGACCGGCAGGTGATGCGTGCATCACCGAGAAGGGCGAGAGCCTGAACAACGTCACGCCATCTGACGTCTACTTCGGACGAGACAAGGCCATTCTACAGCAACGTGAAAGGATCAAACGAAAGACACTCGAAGCGCGGCGCTTGCATCACAGACAACGCGCCGCATAATGCAATCAACCAGATGAGCCGAACTCTCTCTTAGTTTAAGCCGCAATTGGTTCCAAAAACCCTGACGACGGACAGCAGAACGTAGCGATTGAAGACCGTTCACGCATCCGTTTTCAACTTCTTCAATCAGGATCGCAGCCTAAGGACCAAAGGCAGCACTCTTTTCTTTCTTGCACATATGTTTTCCATTAACTGCCCCAATTCGAGTCGTCGCCATATTCTATCAAAGCTAGTTAATTCACATAGAGATGTGAACTATTGCCAAATTGAGCCTCGCCCATTTTCGCACACCTCCCTCACCTTCAGAAAAATTAGCATTCGTCTCTAATAGGCTCGTGAGGTTTCCAAAACGGTATTTTCAGGATTCCACGTTGCCATCGACTTGATCTTCCTGTTGCACATACTTTCTTGCGATAGTGTTGAAGGCTCCACGCAGTCCTCGCCCGGCGCGTCCCGCTTCTTTTACCCCCCCTGTGGTCTTCGCTTCAATGCGTAGGCGGTTCCTCTGCGTGTGCAGCGCTTGCCCGATGAGGCTCACAATACGGGCGCGCAACCGGTCAACGTTCCAGTCTGGTTCGGTGAGCACAACAGGTATTATGTTGGCTGTAACACTGGGGTCATCAATGTCATGCTTCACAGCCGCCACGACCTCAGTCACACCTTCCATGGCTTCTTCGCTGAGGAAACCTTCGGGCAAGAAACAAGACTTCGGCAATTCATCGACACAAGAGACAACAATAATGAACGGAGGCATTCTCCGAAGCGGATTACTTAAAATGGATTCACGAAGAGCGGCGATTGTCGATCGATCGATTTCACGCCCGGGCCTGTCGGCGCGGACAACCCAGACAATGAGGTCCGCTTGCGATAGTTCCTCGACAATTATTTTGGTTGGCTTGAGCGATCCATCGAGTCCCGGCATATCGAGTAGCATAGAATCCACCCCGTCGAAATCTGTGGGGTAAGTCTTTGCATCAGCAGTGGTTGCAATCACGTCAACTTCGGCGAGGTCATTGCCGACAAGCGCATTTATCAGGCTCGACTTGCCCACGCTGACTTGTCCAGCAACCGCGATGCGGACAGGCATGTTGCTTGCCGCCAGGCGCGCCCGATCGAGATCACTCGCAGCAAGCCCTAAATCGAGCAGTTCAGCGTCGGAGAACCTCAATCTCCCTGAGTATAGTTCCACTGAGGCCGCGGCCACTTCTTCAAGGAGAAGAGCCTGAAGAATGGCCGTCCCTTCGCTTGTTATGAACGACGAGTGACCTTCCGCGATGACGCCCTCGATCTCGCGCAGGAAGGCAGTGGGGGGTGACTTTATAGCACGGAGCACTCGCCATGCGTTCCACCCCAGCTTTTTGGCCTTCCAAGCAACTTCGCGCTGCTCCCACAGCCACAGAAGAGTGCCAACAGAGATGCTGTCCGAGAACGGGACCTTGTCCCGAATGTCAGATCGCAAGCGGACTGTGACGCGATCGATGAGAAGCAACGCCTCGGGCAACGTAAAATTGAGAATTCCCTTGCCGCCCTTGCCAGAGGCCATCGCGATCATTTGAACCACCTCTAAGGCAATCGGCTGAAGGTCTTCCCAGGGCAAAGTGTTAGTCGTTTTTTCTACGATGAAAGTCTGTGCAGCCTTGAATGCTTCAGTTTCGCGGGCACTCCAAGCAGGATCGGTCCGGGCATGCAGTTGATTGGGACGGGGTGTATGCTCGGAATCTTTGGCACGCACCCAAACTCTTGCGAACCGGATGAGAGCGGCCAATCCGCCAAGCGAGATTGAAGCTACGATGAACTCCACAACCCAGCCATGTTCGATCATCCATGCGAAACCCGCGACCATAGCGGCCACGAACGGTAGTAGAAGTACTGCGAATGCGAGAAGCCTGTCCCAGCGCAACAAGGCAGGCCGAAGGCGCTCAATTAGCTTCATCTGAAGACCTATTGAATGCTCGCTGGTAGACTTTACGTAGTTCGTCTTCGCTGGGAAGGCTTCCGTTCGCGTTTCGGAACAGGAAGTAGGACGCGGCGCGACCGAGAGCGTAAGTGGAAGCGAAGCTAATGGCACCGGCGGTCGCTGCTCCTACCGTCTGACCGTAGACCGGTACCAGCTTCGTGATCTCGCGTAGCGCGAAATTGGTTGCGTACCTAGCTCCGATGCCGAGCCCCATGGTGCTTAGGAATGCTACGCCAATCCTACGGTCCCACTTAACACCGTAGCGGCGCCCAAGTTCATGCAGCATCTTCAATTGGGTGGCCGGCACCGCAGCAATGCCAACGACCGGCGCAACACCGGTTGTGAGGGCAACGCTGGCGTAGGACAGAACACATCGTTTATGGTTCTGAAACTCAATCTGTTCAGCATCGCTGGCGCGGTTTTTCTCAAGAAGGAGGCCCGCAGCAGGCAACACGCCTAACAAGTGCCGACTGAGTTCATCGAGCCCCTCGACATCTTTTGCCTCACTCGGTGCCAGTGTCAGGGTGACTACGGGAAGTTCCTGCCTTGCAGCCCGGTTCATCTGTGCGGTGATTGCGCGCCTAGCTCGTTCTTGGGCATCCAAATCGGTGATTAGGTCTTTGCCAGTTAGGACGAGAATGGCACGCATGCTCTTGTCCTGGCGTACGATGTCAGCAAGGGCGTCTGCAACCATGCCTTGCACTGGGTCATTTAGACGGCATACGACGAGCAGGGCATGACTTCTATCGCGGCAAGCTTCAAGGTCTTGGGCTGGGTCATAGCCAGCCTCTCCCAAGCCGCGTGTATCCAGAAAACGAACGAGAGGCAACTCAGGGGGGAAGTCGTAGCTATTTGCATAGCGCGTGCATGACTTGAACCCATTGCCGACCTCTACATCGGATTGATCGGTAAGAGCGCAGACAAGGGATGACTTTCCCGCCCCGGTTTTGCCGAGAAGCCAGACGATAGGAAGGACGACTTCGTCAGTTTGGTCGAATGGTTGGCTCTTGGAGCGCCCTAGTATCTTGTTTAGCATCTAGTGTCCGATCCGCGGTCTAACGCTCCGCATCAGCTTTCTTCTGCGCCCATCGTTTGTCCTGCCGAAATATTGCCTCAAATTTTGAAGCTGGCCAACGGTTATCTGCTAACAAATCATTAAGAAGTTCGGGTGAATCGTATGCATTGAGACCGCTCGCACGTTTCCTACAAGCTCATTGCGAAGGCTGCGCAGCAAACGTTAACCTGGCGGCGACCCGTTAAAACGCGCGTATTTTCTGAGCGTTAGACATTTTGAAGCAACATGAACTCCCTAGACAATAGGTGTACACCGTCGATGGTGGACACTTACAGTGCGGTGCCTCTGGATTTGCAAACACTTTACATGGAAAGAATGGAAGCAGAGGATGATACAAATGTGAGGGTGTCATCTTTGGACTCCGACTACAGCGATGATCACTTCCTGATGCCAAATACTGACCGAACCAGAGACCGAAGATTTGGAAAATGACCCACCATCCGACGCGCAAGAAACAGGTTTTGCAGCGCTTATCCAAGAGTTGGAGAACAAAGCCAATCGATCGGATATGTGACGCTGGGCGAGGCGATCGACCGGGCGAGCACACGCATGCATGGGGTTGCAATCTTTTTGATGGCGCTGCCTGAATGCATTCCTTTGCCCATACCCAGTTTCGGGGCGATTTTGGGCGTACCTCTCATCGCTGTATCCGCGCATTTAGCTATTTACGGTGAACGGGGCGACCTGCCAGCGAGTGCCCGCAATATCAAAATTCCGCATGAGGTGATCGCAGTGATGTCGCGCTATATGATCCGGCCGCTTCGCTCGGTCGAACGCGTGAGCCGAAACCGCCTGTCAGTACTGGGACGCCGTGAAAGGATCATCGGGGCCTTGTGCCTGTGGTGTCAGACTAATTCGAACTCGTCTCAGCTAGGCCAGACCCCCTGCCCTTTTATGCCACACAAAGGCCGCGCCACTCAGTCAGTGCGGCGGTTCGGTTGGCCTTGAAGTGATCGCGTTGGGAGAGGCTTCGGTCTTGATTGAAATGGTTGTGAATGGAAGCGTGGACAGCAACAAATTTCTGCAAAGTTCGCATCCGCCTAAAGCGGATCATTGCCCGTTCCCGTCGTCGAAACGGCAAGTGCGAGTTCTCGGCGCGATTGTTTTTCCAACGACCCATATCCTGTTTCGCCGCGTTGCCAATTACCTTCATCGCGGCGCCGTATGAGCGAAGTTTGTCGGTAACTAGCACTTCGGCTCTGCCATGACATTTCATGGCTTTCTTGAGAAATTTCAACGCGGCCTTACGATCCCCGCGCTTGGTGACATAGCTTTCCAACACTTCTCCTTCATGGTCAACAGCCCGCCATAGATAGTGCAGTTCGCCGTTTATCTTCACAAAAACCTCGTCCAGATGCCATTGCCATTGAGGCCAGGATCGCAATCGTTCCACTCGTTTCTTGCGTATCTCATATGCGAACATCGGACCGAACCTGTTCCACCAAAACCGAACTGTTTCATGGCTGACGTCAATCCCTCGTTCGTGGAGTAAATCCTCTACGTTTCGAAGTGAGAGCGGAAATCGGACGTAGAGCATTACCGCTAAGCGAATAATCTCAAGGCTCGTTTTAAAGTAACTGAAAGGGGAGCATTTTGTCATGGCCAAACGCTAGTTGCTTGCCCTGCCCGCCCCAAGCGAATTTCCTCTGACAGTGCCCAACCCGCAAATGCCTCGGCTGGAAGACACCAGCTGAAGTCTTTCGCGAAAAGATGTTGGAGGAAATGCAATGAGACCCCTACCCTACAGCCTAACAAGAGTCGCACTTCAAACATCGCTCATAGTCAGATTTACTGGGCTACTTCAGTGCGTTTAGTCAAGACACTGTAGCGCAGGGTGATGAAATAGATGGTGCAAACACCCTTTCGCGACAGAATCCAATTAAAACCAGACCAGGAGTTATGTTTGCAGACTAACAAGTTGATATTAAATCAATAACTCGACCAAAGGAATGTCCGCATGAAATTAGCTCGTATTCGTACTCCACTTGGAATTCGCCCCGCGATCATTGACCAAAATGGCACGCCGCGGGATTTGAGTAGGCACACCAATGACATTTCCCCCGCAACAACAAGTGCATCGGCTTTGGCCGCGCTTGCGGGGGTCGAAATTGATAGCCTGCCCAAACTAGAGGGCGACTACGCGCCTTTTTTATCCGATGTGCGCCGCGTGTTTTGCATCGGCCTGAATTATTCAGATCACGCCAAGGAGTCAAACCTTCCGATCCCAGAATTTCCAATCCTCTTTATGAAATCTTGCCCTGTTAGCGGTGCAAATGATCCTATCACGATCCCAAAAGGGTCGGTCAAAACGGACTGGGAGGTCGAGTTGGGCGTAGTGATTGGCGCACAGGCACAGCACGTCAGCGAAGCCGACGCGTTAGATTATGTTGCGGGCTATTTTGTGGCCAACGACGTGTCCGAACGGGCGTTTCAAACGGAATTTGGGGGCCAATGGACGAAGGGGAAATCCTGCGATTCATTTGGCCCAATTGGCCCGTGGTTTGTCACAAAAGACGAAGTGCCTGATCCACAAAACCTCGATATGTATTTGGATGTAAACGGCCTGCGCTGTCAGACCGGCCACACCAGCACCATGATTTTTCCAGTGAAGAAAATCGTATCTTTCCTCTCAGGGTTTATGACATTGCGCGCTGGGGATGTGATCATCACGGGCACACCTCCAGGAGTTGGCATGGGTATGAAACCGCCAAAATACTTGCGCCCTGGGGATGTCGTGACATTGGGAATTTCCGGCTTAGGCGAACAACGCCAAGAAGTGGTGGCGTTTCCCGGTTGATGGACCCCAAATAAGCTTATTTGGTGCGACTTAGGAACCAAAGGGTTCGGCAACTTCAACATGAAATGAAAATGGCCCAACGGCCTGAAGGAGAAAAGTAGAATGACAAAATTTACCGGCGGCTGTCTTTGTGGCAGCGTAAAATACACGTGCGAGGCCGAGCCTGCTCTGGTCATGAATTGCCACTGTAGCGACTGTCAAAAGGCAATGGGCAGCGTATTCGCCACAACCATGTTCGTGCCCGAAAACAAGGTCACCATCAGTGGTTACCCGCGTTCCTTTAATCACGGGGCGGACAGCGGCTCTGGCATGACAAAATTATTCTGTGAGAACTGTGGCACGCAACTCTTTAGCAAAAACACCAACCGTCCGGGCACATTGGGCATTCGTGCTGGCACTGCAGATGATCATAGCATCGTCAAACCGTCGGCCAATATCTACACGGATAGCGCCATACCGACGACAGCGATGGACCCTTCTCTGCCCAAGCACCGTGGTATGCCAGGCTAAGCGTTCAAAAACCAAAAGCCGCCTGCTTCAATTGGGCAGGCGGCTTCCATTTCATTCCCAACTCGGCCCTAATTAAACGCCGCAATCACCCCATTCGCGCGAGTTACGGTCGCGACATCGGACAGGCCGTAATTCACAGAAGCGCGGTGCCAATCGTGGTTTTGCGTCGAACAGCAATCCTCAGGCACAATCATATGAAAGCCCTTATCGGCCCCGGTGCGGGCAGTATGTTCTACGCTCATATTCGTCCAACTACCGGTATTGATGATCGTGTCACGTTGTCCATGATGAAGATACGCTTCAAGGCGCGAGGTCTCCCAAGCTGACATCGACATTTTTTCAACGATCAAATCACCGGGTTGTGGTTCTAGCCCCGCGACCGGTTGCACGCCCCAGGTGCCCCGCACCAGTGCATTGTGTTCTTTCAATCCGCGTTGCAAACCTGCGTGTTGGCATAGGTACGGCGCACCGGGTTCTAAAACCATCCAAACATGCACGATCATCCCGCCACGCGAGCGCACATGATCGGCCAATCGGCGTATGTTGCTGACGACATTTTGCGCGCGTGCGTGATCGGGCGATCCTGTGTGGGCGAAAGCGCCACCGTCCATCATCACGTCGTTTTGCATGTCTTGGATGATCATCGCAGTGCGAGATCCATCAATCCGAAAATCCAGATTTTCTTGCAGGACTAGGTCAGAGTTCACCTTAGAGTCTCCTTGGGTATTTAGGGCGGGCGTCGGTATTGAGGTTACAGCCATGAAGGGTTCCTCCCGTCCCATTGTGCGTGTTTTAAGCGCATAAAGGGAGGTGGTCGCACAAACGTACAGCGTCGACCAATCCGACCCGCCCCAATGCATATTGGCGACAAGTTCGGGGCAGGTAATTTTGCCGATCAGTTCCCCGTGAAAGGAATACACCCAAATTCCACCGGGTGCCGTGACATAGAGGTTGCCGTCTCGGTCAACTTTCATCCCATCGGGCACACCTGCAAGATCATCGTCAATGATGCCCCCTGCGAAGACTCGTCCGTTGGTTAAACTCCCGTCACTCGCGACGTCAAACATACGGATATTCGCCTGTTCAGTGTCATTGACCCACATCCATTTTTCACAGGGCGAAAAGCACAGACCGTTGGGTTGGCCGAACATATTGCGCGGTACAACCAGTTGTGGCTCATCTCCCGGAACGTGATTGGGCGGCAAACGGTAAACCCCTCGGAACGGCAGTTGCAACTCGCGCAGCACGCCAAAACCTTCCATCCGGCCATAGGTTGGATCGGTGAAATAGATGCTACCGTCTCGCGCAACGATAATGTCGTTAGGGCTGTTCAGCTCGCGACCTTCGAAGTGTGTACACAGCGTTTCGCGCGTGCCGTCAGGACGCTGGCGCACAACCGACGATGTCGAATGCTCGCAAATCAAAAGGTTTAGGTCGGCATCGTAGGTCATGCCGTTACCCTTGTTTGAGGGCCGCGCAATTTCCGTAACACCTGCACTCGGGCTATACTTTCGGCGGACATCTCCGGGCATGTCCGAGAAAATAAGCGACTGCTCGCCGGGGTGCCAAAGCGGCCCTTCCGTAAAGATAAAACCTGTGCCCAACCTCTCCATGGCCTCGCTCACATCAACAAGTTTCCGGAAACTATCTGCAATCGCTTGATGAGTCATCTGTTGTCCTTCTCCCTGCCTTAAACCGCGAACCAAGGCCGATTTGGGAGCGTTTCTGTCAGAGGACCGGGCACTTGCATACCAAGGCGGCCCACAACTTTCTGACGCTCAATTTTGGCTGGCTTGTCGTGGATGGGGAGCAGAAAAGTGTACTTGTTCAGCAACTTCTTGATTGCGCCCTTTTCTTCGCGTTTGGACTGGGAATGGTTGCCCGTCACCCGCGGTTCCATCCAGTTATTGGTGTTCACATGGTTCACGATCTGGTCGTTGAAATCGTAGATCACGTCGCCGCAAATACAGGCAAGCCCCTCAAGAGTCTCAACAATTACATTCATTGATCCCTCGGTGTGCGCGCCCGCGTGTTCGCACCAAACGCCCGGCATTATTTCCTCGGCACCCGTGATATCCAGATCAAGGAACCGGATCGCTTCAGGCTCATAAATTCGGTCCACAAGATGCTTGATATCCGGTTTTGGATATTGCGGATACATGATGCCCGACACACTAAATTCCATCTCGCGACGGTTCAATACAACCGTCGTATTCATGGGGAATTTGTCGTCTTGCCCCGCATGATCGATATGCAAATGTGTGTGCAAAATATAGCGAATATCCCCCAACCGCAGGCCATGTCGCGCGAGTTGCTGCTCCATCATATTGTCGTGAAATTGTAGCCCCCGCATCCCAAGGCTCTCCATAATCGCGTTGTCACGATAGCCAGTATCAACCAATACAGGATACTCTCCCCCCGTGATCAAAAAGCCATAAACGGGCACGCGCCGGATGCGGCCACATTCATGCCCAAGCACCAGAAAGCTGGTTTCAAGTTCGATGTCGCCGTAGTCAAGTATATGAATTTCTAACGCCATTATCTATCCTCCTAGATCACAACCGGTAAACGCGTGCTGCCGTATCGTGAAAGATTGCTTGTTGTTTTTCCGAGGTCATGTCCTTGGTTGCGTCCTGAAACGCATGGAATAGGGCGGTGTAGCTGGTCCAAAGCTTTTCGATCGGATAGTTTGACCCAAACAGACACCGATCCGCCCCAAAAAACGCTTCTGTATCCGTGACCATTCGTTTGATAAATGCGGGGTCGTTTCGGTGAATAAACGTGCCAAAACCCGACAATTTGCTGACAACATTAGGACAGTCCGCCAAGCGCTTCATTCCATCCGACCATTTGGCCTGCCCCGCGTCGGATGCGTCCTCATTCATACCGGCGTGTTGCAGGATAAACGTCACTTCAGGACAGGCGCGAGCAAGCTGGGCCGCGCCCTCCATCTGTCCTGCAAAAACTTGTAAATCGAACGACCAACCGTAATCCGCGAGCATCGCCACATTGCGCTGAACATTTGCGTTTTCACACAAGTCAGGGGTTTGCGCGAATTTGTACATCGGGTTTTCATGCCAATGAAATTGCTGACGAATCCCGCGCATCAATGGGTACTTTTTGAGCCGATCAAGCTGTGCACGCGTATCGTCGCCGATGAAGTCGGCATAGCCTACAATGCCTGAAATCGTGCCATGTTCGTCGGCTTGATCTTGAACCCACGCAACTTCATCCTCAAACCGCTCGGTTGCCCAGTTGACCTGAATATAAACCGTCTTTGTGATGCCAGTTCCGGCAATATCCGCCAAAAATTCACGGGTGCCATAGTCGCGCATGATCGAAGCATAGGGGCCAAAAATACGCGGCTGTTCGGGGCCCATCAACCAAGGAAGGTCTTTTTGCAGCCAGATGTGGTGGTGTGCGTCGATCATATGCGCCTCGCCATTGTTAAGATGTGATCTGTAACGGCCGCCGCCGAATTGCCGTCGCCCAAATGGTCTAGAACGGGCAAAATTGCCGCAAGGCCTTGGGTCGCAGGAATATAATCGGGATCGTGGGCCAGTGGCGTCAGCCAATCCAGCCGCCAAGCGCTTCGAGAGAGGCGCCGCACCGAGTCGATCATCACGTCCGGCGTGCCCGTCTCTAAACCATCGGACAAAACCACCACCGCCGCTCCACGGGCAAACCCCGCATAACGCGGGACAGAAAGAAACGCCGCCAAAGCGTCGCCGATACGTGTGCCACCATCAAAGTCGGAAATGCTTTGCGCGACGCGCGCCAATGCCTGCCCTCGGTCGGTGGGGCGCAACGCGGTGGTAATTCGGGTTAAACGGGTGCCCAATGTGAACACTTCGGCATGATCGGCAGTTTGCACAACCGCATGCGCCAAACGCAGCAACTCTTCGGAGCGTTCCTTCATCGAACCTGACACGTCAATCAAAAGCAGCACGCGCCGTTGCCGCGTTTTGCGTTTGCTCTGAAAAAGTTTGAACACTTCGCCTTCGCGTTTTGCTGCATCCCGCAGCGTACGGCGCATATCAATCCGATCCCCAGATTTGGATTGTTGCCGTCGATAGGATGTTCGACGCGGCAAAGCGCCACTCGCTTCTCGGATCAAGCGCTGGACGGCTTCCTCTGAACCACGGCCAAGATAGCGATGCCCTAAACGTTCTACCGTCGTCGCCTCTGCACCCACTTCGCTTTCGTCCTCGGCGGTCTCAATTTCGGTGCTTTGGCTGGTGGGCTCATAGGCCTCTAGATCATCCTCTTCGTCGCCATCGGCCGGTGCTTGGATCACCTGATCTAGAAAAACTGCGCGAAAAATGGCGTCATATTCATTGACGCGTTCAGGCGGAATAGAAAACAGCGCCCTGCCCGACCGATAAATATCCGTCATATCGCGCGGGCCAAGAATTCCGACGCTTGTGATGAAATCTACGGTTTGGTCCGGCGAAATCGCAAACCGTGCACCGCGCAAGGCCTGTGCAAATCCTACAAACGGATCAAGGGCGCGCGGCAGAGTCATGCGGCCTCTCCCGGTAAAATCGTCGCCAATCTATTGGCAAGGTAGGTTAGATCGTCGTGATCCTTAAGGGCAACACCGATTGAGCGTTTAAAGGCTTCCGGCCAACGCGCACCTTGACTGTTAAGGAGGGTCGCAGCCTCGGCCCACTCGACGGTTTCGGCCACACCGGGGGGCTTGGACAGGGGCTCTTGGCGCAGCATGCCGACACTGGCCACAACCGCCTGTGCTGTCGCTTGGGCGACGGTGCTCGCGCGGGCCATAACGATCTGCGCCTCCAGCGCGGCATCAGGATAATCAATCCAGTGATACACGCAGCGCCGGCGCAAAGCTTCATTCAAATCGCGCGTCCGGTTCGATGTGAGAACCACCACTGGCGGTTGTGTCGCCCGCACAGTGCCCGTTTCAGGGATCGATATCGTAAAATCCGATAAAAACTCCAGCAGAAACGCTTCAAACTCATGATCTGCTCGGTCGATTTCATCAATAAGAAGTAACGTTTGCAAAGGGTTACGTAAAACTTCAAGCAAAGGACGTTCCAGTAGAAAATCCTCGCCATACAGGTTCACAAAGTCGTCGCCTGCCTGTCGGATCGCCAACATTTGGCGTGGATAATTCCATTCATAGAGCGCCGCTGCTGCGTCAATGCCCTCGTAGCACTGCAACCGCACAACTTTGCGCCCCAATACACCACCCAGCGCCTTTGCTGCCTCGGTTTTTCCCACGCCAGGAGCACCTTCAAGCAACATCGGTTTACCCAGCGCGAGCGCAAGATAACAGGACGTCGCCAGTGCATCATCCGCTAGATATTGCGCATCCGTCAGCGCTCGTTGAAGCGCGGCAGGATCATTGATACCCGATATGTTCGGTGTGACGACCATTATGCAGGCGCGCCTTTGGGTCGCGCACCACCGTTGGCGCGAATACCTTTCAACACCTTCTCGGGCGTGATCGGCAGAAAGTCACAACGCACCCCCACGGCATTGAAAATCGCGTTTGCAATGCCGGGCAGAACGGGATTGGCGCACATCTCACCGGGGCCTTTGCCGCCATAGGGTGCATCCTCGGCTGGGCGTTCCAAAATAGCCACGTGATGCGGTACAATTTGCCCCGGCCCAGGTTGCAGGTATGTATTAAAATCCTTCGGTCCGTGATCACGGCGCGGGTAATAGGGTTCGGTCGTTTCATAGAGCGCGTGCGACACGCCCATCCACGCCCCACCGATCAACTGCTGCTCGACCAATTTGGGGTTTAAAGCGCGGCCAACTTCATAGGCCGAATTGATCTCTTTGACCTCTACTTCGCCAGTCTCATCGTCAACTTCAACGTCGATCACAAGGGCGGCGTGGGCGAAACACGTTACAGGGGTCATGTCGCCCGTTTCCGGATTTGCCTCACTTGGAGGGATCAAAAAGATACCCCGCCCCGAGAGGGTTCGACCCTGTTTGAACTGGGCTGCAATTGCGGTTTCGGCCACAGTGATGGAGCGGCTTGGAGCACCCTTTACGTGAATGTTGCCCGCACCATCGGTATCCAAATCAGAAGCGTTGACTTCCAACTCCTCGGCGGCGGCTTCCATCATCTGTTTGCGCGCTTCTGCGGCGGCACGGATGACCGCGTTTCCCACACGGTGCGTGCCGCGAGAGGCGAAGGATCCCATGCAATGGGGACCAGTGTCGCTAT
Source organism: Falsihalocynthiibacter sp. BN13B15 (assembly GCF_041205415.1). Taxonomy (NCBI): domain Bacteria; kingdom Pseudomonadati; phylum Pseudomonadota; class Alphaproteobacteria; order Rhodobacterales; family Roseobacteraceae; genus Falsihalocynthiibacter; species Falsihalocynthiibacter sp. BN13B15. The sequence goes on along the minus strand of NZ_JBGFCE010000017.1, from coordinate 39,808 downwards.
CAGCTGTATCCACGTAAACATCCTCAACCGGCACGCCCAGCGTTTCTGCGGCGATCTGGCGGGTGACAGATTTCATCCCTTGCCCAAGATCGATAGAGGACAAGGCAACCATGAACTTCCCGTCCGGTGTGGAATGCACCAAAGCTTGGCTAGGGTCGCCGCCAAGGTTCATACCGATGGGATAATTAATGCAGGCAAAACCGCGGCCTTTGTGAATGGTCATGTCAACGTCTCCGATAGCCAGAAGTGAACGTGGAACTGCCCGGCCTTGGGCTGCTAGAATAGGGTTTTGGTTCGTAGGGTTTTTGCTGTCCCGCGGGGGCGGGAGCGGCTGGAGGCGCGGACGGCGGCACATAGGTCGGCGCAATCACGGGCTGGGCTGCGGCAGCTGGCGGTGCAATGGGGAGAGGTGCCCTAGTAGGGGCCGTTGGGGTCGCGGCGATTGGCGGATTTGGAACGGCAACCTCCGTTGCACCCATTTTATGGCCAATCCGCTCTGCATCAATTTGCATGTCGGAATTTTGAACCGGAGCACCGACTTTTGTCTCTCCATGAACACCTGCAGCAACTCGCGACGTTGGATTTTTGCTTGGACTGGTACTTGCCACCCGCCCTTGACGTCGCTCGCCAATTCGGCCTTCTTCGTCGATCAAAGTCTCGGGAATGAGGGCGCGATCCCCGCCACCGCCAACAAGCGACGATTGCGCGGCGGCCTCTGGCGAGATCGCCCAACCTGCTTTTCCCGCTGCAACCTGACAGCACTCAATTAGCGCCGTGTTTTTGGCCTTGCGTCGATGGGCCTTCATGTCGCCGTCCCGATAAGCATTCTTGATCCGCAACTCGATCGGGTTCATGCCTACGGCCTCAGCCACACGATCCATATGGCACTCAATTGAGAAGTCTACCGCCGTAATTCCGAACCCGCGCATCGCCGTCGCGGGCGTACGGTTGGTGATGCAGCAGTACACATTCGACGATACATTTGGGATCGAATACGGACCAGGAATATGCCCTGAACATTTGATGATCGCATAGGGCGACAACCGCATGTAGGCACCACAATCAAAGAAGCCGGTTAGTTCGCGTGCGATGATCGTACCATCGTTCATGACACCATCTTTGATCCGCCAGCGCTCGCCTCCCCTCGGGGCGCCAACCTGCATTTCCTCTTCGCGATCCCATGCGAATTTCACGGGCTTACCGGTGAGCATTGCGCCTAAAACAGCCGTGGGTTCCACAATGGAATCCACCTTACCCCCAAAGCCGCCCCCTGCTGTTCCGCCGATGAAATGCAGCCGTGAAGACGCAATATCAAGTAGCTTCGCCGTTGTACCGAGAGAGAAAAACAGCGCCTGTGTGTTGGTGTAACATACGAAACGATCATTGGTTTCGGGGGCTGCAATCGCGCCACAAGTCTCAATCGGGGCCTGCTCGATCGGTGACATCTGGTACTCGGCCTCAATGACGTGATCCGCCTTGGCAAATGCCGCGTTCACATCGCCAAAGCGAATTTTCTGGTGATCGTATTTTGCGTGATAGTCGAAGGAATTGTTGGGGTAGATATCGTTGACCACCGGCGCTCCGGGGGCAATGGCCTCCTCAACATCCAAAACATGAGGGAGCACATTATAGGTAACTCGGACCTTCGCCACCGCGTCGCGCGCCTGACGTTCGGTGTCGGCAATAACCCACGCCACCGCTTCCCCAACATAGCGCACAAAGTCATGTGCACAGAGGGGTTCGTCATCACGTCCAAAGTTGATCAGCGACAACAAGGTATTCAGATTGCGGGGCACGTCTTTGGCTGTTGCGACCTTGCGCACACCCGGCATTTTTTCCGCCGCCGAAATATCAAGTGAAACGATCTGAGCGTTATGATGTGGGCTGCGGACGGCGCGCATATGCAACAAGCCGTCAAACAAATGATCGTCGTAGTAAGGCGTGCGACCAGTCACATGGCCCAGAATATCTTGCCGAATTGTCGGCTTACCGATCTCTTTCAAATTGTCGTCACGTTCGTCCGCGAACAGATCTTTGCGAAACTCAATAGAAGACATCAGACAACCCTCCGCTGGAGTTGGGTCGAAGCTGTAAGGATCGCGTCGACAATGGGTTCATACCCCGTGCAGCGGCAAAGATTGCCAGAGATCGCCTCAATAACTTCGTCGCGCGATGGATTGGGATTATGATCCAAAAGCGATTTTGCAGACATCAACATTCCCGGCGTGCAATAGCCGCACTGGGCGGCAAAACCTTCCATGAAGGCCTTTTGTAACGGGTGCAATTCTGGACCGTTCGCCAGACTTGCCGTTGTATTAACGCGCTTACCCTCAACGGTTTCCGCCAGCGTAAGGCAGGATAAATGCGGTTCGCCGTCGATCAAAACCGTGCACGCCCCGCAATTCCCCTGAGCACAGCCCTGTTTTGGCGTCAGATCACCTGCCCCGCGGCGCAGCACCTCGATCAACGCGGCACCACCATCCACAAAAAGGGCTGTTTCGGCATCATTCAGAGTAAAAGTAACCGGTGTTTTGGCCATTAGCGCAGCCCTCCGTTTGTCAACAAGCGCCGCAAATGAACTGGGGCGACCTCGGTTCGATACCACGCACTCGCGAGCGCATCTTCAGCGGGCGAAAGCCCTTGGGTGCAGACAGCACAGGCCGCTTCAATTGCGGAGGGGTTTACACCACCCGCGAGCGCCCGTTCTGCAGGTTTTGCGCGCAGGGGCGTTGGGCCCATATTGCCAAATACCACCCGAGGATCGCTTCCGCCCAACAGAACCGAGATTGTCATGATGGCGACGCCTCGGGGCTTCACTCTGCTAATTTTAACATACTTGAAAGCGCCATGCGAAACGCGCGGCACGATCAGTGAGGCCACCAAACCGCGCGCATGTCCACGGTCCAACAAGAATGTCTCGATCGGACTAGCGTGACCATCGGCCATCACCACCTGTGCATTCAAAGCCAGAAGCGCGGCCGCCATATCGCCGTTGGGATTTCTTGCAAAAAGATTGCCACCAATGGTCGCCATGTTGCGGATCGCAGGCCCCCCAATCTGTCTGGCGACAGGATGCAAAAAATCCAGATCGCGATGAGCCAAAATCTCGGCCATGGTCGTACCCGCACCAATCTTGATCCCTTGCGCATCGACTGTGATTCCACGTTCAGGTTGCTGAACACGAACGATGTTATGAAAGCTTTGGTCGCCAAAATTGACCCTGCGCATGACAATCGTGCCACCGGCCATATACATGCTTCCTTCGGCCAGCTTTCCTGCGGCCTCACTCATTGTTTGATATGTGCTGACGGTGACCATTCAGCCCTCCAATTTCATGGCGGAACGGATCGCATTGAACCCCGCCTCATAAATATCATGGCCGACTAAATCGATCATCGCGTCGCGTTTTTCTGGGAGGGTGTCAAAACTGCCTTCCCAATGCCAAAACGTGTGATCCGCGTCCGTGACTGGGATCAAACGCACGTGGCTGACGTAGTTGAACAGGGGAACGGGTGTGTCCAACAGACAATAGGAATAGGCCAAATCTGCATCCGACAACGCCAACAGCTGCTCGCGCAATTCAGACCCGTCTTCCAATTTAAACTTGCGAATACAGCCAACTTTATCACTGGGCAGACCCCGCTCAATCTGGCTGCTTGTAACAATCGGATGCCACGCGCTATGCCCATTGAAATCGCGCAATACGTCCCAAACGGCCTCGACCGGTGCAGGTAGGATTGTGCTGCGGATGACCTTGACCATGCTAGCCCCCGAAATGTCGTTTAAGCGCGTCAAAACCGCCCTGAAAAACATTGGTCGCAATGCCATTCTGAAGATCGGACGCGTTGGACGGGTCGCAATCAAACTCTGCTGACCATTCCGCAAAACAACGGTTGCCGTCCGTAATCGGCGTCAGGCGCAACGTGGCCATATAGTCCCACAGAGGCATCGGCCCCTCAAGCATGGCATAGCTATAAAACAGGTCGTAGTCCGACATCCCAACCAACTGTTCGCGGATCATATCCCCGCTTTGCAAATGGAAGTTGCGGATTGCACCGATCTTATCCGCGGGAAGCGCGTCTTCGATGCGGCTGTCCCGAATCCGAGGGTGCCATTTTGGCATTCCGTTAAAGTCGCGGATCCGGTCCCAAACAGCGGAAGCTTCAGCATTAATGACGGTTGAAACAAAGACGCGGGCCATTATTCGGACTCCTTCTTCTTCGGCGTTTTCGCCGCTTCGGCACGCGATATTTCTGAACTTGCGCGGGTCATATCGGACACATTGCGGAAAATATCGGATTTGGCGATATTGCTTCCGTCGATCCCGATGTCGGCCAAGAGGCTATCAACCATCGGCGCCTGAACGCGGTACCGAAGTGCTGAGTTCATCACTTCATCGGTGGGGCTTGAGCCACCACCACCACCTGAACCGCCCCCAGCGCCACTCCAATCGAGCCCCTGAGTGTTTGACCCACCAAGTTGCATAATTCTGATGTCGTTGATCTTCTCAAGCGGTTTCGCAGAGGCGCTGACAATGCCCTCAACATGCTCAAGCATTTTGCGCTTGAACAGGCTCTGGCGGGCATCATTGGTCAATACATTCTCAGCTTCGTTGATGAGTTTCTGCGCTTCAGCCTCGACTGCCGCACGGATTTTCTCACCTTCTGCATGGATGCGTTGACGTTCGGATTCAAGTTCGGCCGCAGTTATACCGATTGCTTTTGCACGGTTTGCCACTTCGGCATGACCCGCCGTAGTAGCCTTCTCGGCGGCTTCTAGTGCGCGCCCACGGGCATTTTCCGCTTCAATAGCGGCTGCACTTTCATCAAGCGACTTTTGGTAAAGGGCAATAGCCTTTTCCATACTGGCTTCTTCGACCGCTTTTTCGCGCCCTATTTCCAGTTTGCGACGATCGGTTTGATGGCCAATGCGTGCGTCATCAAGACCACGTTCGGAGGCAATCTGTGCGCGTTCTATATCTTCGCGGCTTGCAATTTCTGCTTCTCGCAGCACTTGCACACGCGCGATTTCGAGCTGCTCAAGCGATTTCCTACGTTCAAGTTGTCTGGCTTCCAGCACCTGATCACGGGCAATTTCTGCAGCACGCGTGCGGCCATCTTCCCCGATTTTCGCGGCTTTCACGCTTTCTTGTGCTTCAACATTCGCCACATCAACGGCCTTGTTGCGGGCAATTTCGCGTTCACGCATGTCTTGCTCATAGGCAATCCGATCCGCCGCCAAATGCTTCTCTTTAGCGATGCGTTTGGCTTCAACGGCCTCTGCACGCGCCTCATTGGCAATGGCAATCGCTTGTTCGCGCGCCAAATCCCGTTCCGCCGTACGCTCTTCATTCTCGATGCGTTCAACCGCGATGCGCGCCTGAGTTAAAATACGAGACTTATCAATGGCTTCTTGGCTTGCAATTTGCGCCTGATCGAGGGCTTCGTTGCGCGCAATCTCAAGACTACGGACACGCTCCTCTTGGGCAATCAACTCTTTCGATGTCTCCTCAGAGGACGCGATTTCCAACGTACGCGTCTCTTTTTCGGATTTGATCCGCTCGGCGGCAATTGTTTTATGCCGCGCTATATCCGCCACTTCTATGGCCTTTTCGCGTGTGATCTCACGTTCTCGCGTGACGCGGTCCAAATCAATGCGCGCATGGGTGATTTCGTCCTCTTGTGCAATACGTGCTTTTTCGATGGTTTCACGAGTAGCGATCTCAGCGATATCAATCACTTCCTGACGCTCAATTTCTTGCTTGCGAATGGTCTTCTCAGAGGCAATCCGCGCTTGGGCGATATGCTCGTCATTTGCGATGCGGGCAGTCTCAATGGCTTCGCGATTCAAGAAAGTTGCCTGCTCGCCTTCCCTTTCGCGCTCAGAGCGCTCGCGTGTCAGCTCGGCCCGTTGTTGCGCGCGACGGAATTCAATTTCGCGCTCTTGATCGAGACGTGCGTTTTCACTTTCCCGCTCGATATTTAGGCTTTCTTTTTCCGCTGCCAAATTGCGTGTGCGAATTTGCAGCATAGTGTCTTGCTCAATGTCATTGCGCAGCTTGCGACGGCCTTCGATGGCCTCAATGACACTCGTTAAACCTTCTGCATCAAAGCGGTTGGAGGGGTTGAAATACTCGATGTCAGATTGATCGATATCGAGGATCGCCACGCTCTCAAGATCAAGTCCGTTTTTATCCAAACTCAGCTGGGCAGCTTCGATCACACGTGCCACATAATCGCCGCGCTTTTCGTGCAAGTCTTCCATGGTCATTTCAGCCGCAACTGTGCGCAAGGCAGAAACGAATTTACCGTTCAAAAGCTGGTGAATACGCTCAGGCTCAAGGGTGCGGCGACCAAGCGTTGATGCCGCCAGAGTAACGGCCTCTTTTGTTTGACCCACACGCACATAAAACGACGCTTCGATATCAATCCGCATCCGGTCTTTTGTAATCAGCGCGTCGCCTTTTTCGCGAACAACATGCAGGTCCATCGAATTCATGTTAACCGGCGTAATGTCATGCACGATCGGCCAGACGAAAGCGCCGCTATCGATCACAACCTTTTCGCCGAACAAACCCGTTCGCACGAATGCGATTTCTTTGGTTGACCGGCGGTACAGCCAGTTCATCACCCAATACAGGATGAAAATTACGATCACAGCTGTAATCAGCCATAAGATCAACTGTCCAATTAGTTCGCCGGTCATGTCGGTTCCTCCAACTTGGGTCGCCTTAGCGCCCAATCTCCTTGAATTTCTTAGTTTGCGCAGTCAGTGCAATTTCGGTAGGCAAGCGCTCCATCGAAGAAGCGCCATAGAAGCCGTGGCAGTATTTGGTGTTTTTCAGCACGAACTCTGCGTCCTCTGGCATCGCAACGGGGCCGCCATGGACCAACACGATGACGTCTGGATTTATATCTAGGGCCGCTTTCGCCCAAGCGTCGGTTAGGGCCGGTGCCTGTTCCAGCGTGCAGCCCGTTTCCGCCCCAATTGATCCACCCGTCGTTAGGCCCAAATGAACTACGATGATATCCGCGCCAGCCTTTGCCATGGCACGCGCGTCTTCTTCGCAAAAGACATAGGGCGTTGTGAGCATATCCTTCTTGTGGGCGGCGGCGATCATATCGACCTCAAGCTGGTACGACATGCCGGTTTCTTCCAAATTGGCACGAAAATTACCGTCAATCAGACCCACTGTAGGGAAATTTTGGACGCCACTAAAACCTGCGTCCTTCACCTGATCCAGAAACTTGTCCATCAGACGGAACGGATCAGAGGCGCACACACCCGCCAAAACTGGGGTTTTCTTAACAACGGGTAAAACCTCGCCCGCCATTTCCATGACAACGGCATTCGCGTCACCATAGGGCATCAAACCCGCTAAAGACCCGCGGCCCGCCATTCGGTAACGCCCCGAATTGTAAATTACGATCAGGTCAATCCCGCCCGCCTCTTCACATTTCGCCGACAATCCCGTCCCCGCTCCGCCGCCGATAATCGGCTCTCCACGGTCCCGCATGGCGCGAAAATTCTTCATCAGTGTTGCACGATCAAACATAGTCTAAGCTTTCCTTTGAACTGGGCGGGCGTGGAAAGACTGGAAAGTCTTAACCACAAGGTCCGCAAATTCAGGGTCATTGATATTGTGTGGTACGCGAACCAATTGACGGTTCGCTGTCGGGCGCAGGGTTTCTTCCAAGGCTGTAAACAGCGCTTTGTTTGCCGCCGGATTCCAGAAGGGCTGCCCAGGAGCATCAAGCGCCGAGACACCGCCCTCGGGAAGGAAAAACCGCACAACGCCATTCATTTTGTTGAGTTTCTCGCCAATGAAGCGCCCCATCTCGGCGTTTTCTTCTGGGGTAGTACGCATCAGGGTGATTTGCGGATTATGCTCATAGAACAGACGACCCAGATACTTGGCAGGAACCGTATCTGGGGCGTTGAAATTCACCATATCGAGCGCGCCGCAGGACCCAATATAGGGGCGACCATCGTTGATCATGGCATCAAAACGGGTTTCATTCGCTGCAAAAACACCGCCTGTAACCATGTCGCAAATCTCGGTGGTGGTGAGATCAATAACGGCCTCAAGCATACCCGACGACAGCAGATTTTCCATCGCACGGCCACCCGTCCCCGTGGCATGAAAAACAAGGCAATCATACACACCGTCCAGCTGTGATACGACTTGTTGAACGCATTTGGTTGTTACACCAAACATGGTCAATCCAATGGCTGGTTTGTCCACAACCGGCACGGTTTTTTGGCGGCCTTTTGCCATACCTGCAACCCCGTTGGCGGCATTTGCCAAAACCTCGCGGGTAATCGAGTTGAGCCCCTGAACATCGGCCACCGAATGCATCATCGTGATGTCAGAAGCGCCCACATATTGTTCTGTGTTCCCACTCGCGACAGTTGATACAATAAACTTGGGAACCCCTACGGGAAGCGCGCGAAACCCAGGGGATACAACTGCCGTTCCGCCCGATCCACCCGCCCCAACTACCGCGGCAATATCGCTGCGTTGGCGCACCCAACGCTCAAACGCCAAGGTCATACCTGCAACGGCCGTGCCGCGATCTCCGGTCATAACGCCAGCCACGCCGCGGGGATGAAAACCTGCAACTGCATTTGGCGGCACTTCCGCACCAGAAGGTTTGCCACTGGTCGAGAGATCCACAAGCGCCACGCGCAACCCCTGCCCCTTGATGATGTCACGCATGAACCGAAGTTCGGCCCCTTTGGTGTCCATCGTTCCACAAATATAAACGACACCATTGCGCGCCGTGCCTGCTCCCCGCGGCACCGCAACAACCGCTGCGGGAGCAGCAACAGCCGTTACGGTCCGCGCCGCTTGCGCGATAACATGCGCGGGCACTGGAGGAGACCAGCGCGTCGGCACATTGGGATTGGAGAGGTAAATTTTTGTACTTGCGGGCGCCACTTTATCTGGTTCTGCCTTGCCAGCAGGCGCGACATCAGGGGTTTCATCATGCGCGTGGCGACCTACGCCAAGCAACGCTTGCTGCAAATCGCGATCCGCCGCGAGAAGCCCCGCATCCATCACCCGATTGACCTTGCCGTTGACCATGATGGCCACTTGCTCGGCCACGGAGGTTGCAACGCCAATATTCTGTTCAATCACCAGAACATCCATGTCGCCTTGACGCCCTAGTTGAACCAGCATTTCCGCGACCTGATTGACGATAACCGGTGCCAAACCTTCGGTCGGCTCATCCATCACCAGCAGTTTTGGGTTCAACAACAGCGCTCGGCCAATCGCTAACATCTGTTGCTCGCCACCGGAGAGCTGCGCACCCCCGTTTGATTTACGCTCGGCCAAGCGGGGAAAAACCGAGTAAATTCGCTCTGGAGTCCAGTCACCACCCTTGGTCGCAACCAGTTGCAAGTGCTCGTCCACGGTCAGGGATTTCCAAAGACGTCGCCCCTGCGGGACATAGCCAATGCCAAGCCGTGCAATTTCGGCAGGCCCTAGTCCTGCCAGCGACTGACCTCCAAAAGAGATCGAGCCAGACCGAACCGGCACCAAGCCCATGATCGCCTTGCAAAGGGTGGTTTTACCCATGCCGTTGCGGCCAACAACCGAAAGCACGCCGGAACTCAGCGTCAAGTTCACCCCTTGAAGCGCGTGAGATTGGCCGTAAAAGACGTTGAGGTCGCGAACTTCGAGGGCGTTACTCATCGCCACCACCCCCCAGATACAACGCCTGCACTTCTGGATCATCTTCGATCTCGGCGGGTTTTCCCTCTTTGAAAATGCGACCGTTGTGCATCATCGTCACCATATCGCTGACGCGCAGCGCGACATCCATGTCATGCTCGATGATGATGTAACCAACGTGGCCAGGCAGCCCCAACAGGATATCCACCAGCTCATTACGCTCGGTTGGCGAGAGGCCTGCTGCGGGTTCATCAAACAGAATAAACCGCGGTGCGCCCGACAAGGCCATGGCAATTTCAAGTTGGCGCTGCTGCCCATAAGACAGATCACTCACCATAGTTTTGCCGACATCCGAAAGATGGACGGTGGCGACCAGCTCCTCGGCGGTTTGCATCAGGGCATCCGATTTATTTGGGCGCACAAAGGAGAACCTGCCCCGCGAAACACCGCGACACGCAAGGTAAACATTGTCTAGAACACTTAATCCGTTGAACAGCAGCGAGATTTGATAAGTCCGTCGCAGCCCTCGCCGAATACGTTCTTGCGCGGGAAAAACGGTTACATCCTCACCAAAAAACCGGATCGCCCCAGTCGTTGGCGGGAAGTCCCCTGTGATACAATTAAACAGGGTGGTTTTCCCTGCTCCGTTGGAGCCAAGCACCGCGCGCCGTTCGCCCGGACGCACCAACATATTGATGTCGCTTAACGCTTCGAGGGCGCCGAATTTCTTGGACACACCGCGCAACTCAAGCGCATAGCCCGCCCCCCCCGAAGCCGCAGCCGCCCCATTTGACATGACACTCATAACGCTCATAGCGGACGGCCTCCGTTTTCTTTCTCCGTCAAAGGATCACGGTTGCGGCTGTCTTTGAATTTGGCCCAAAGGCCGAGTATTCCGTCTGGCGAAAAGAAAACAATCGCGAGGAAACCAAGGCCGATCACCAATTGAAACCGCTCGCCCGCCAACCCAAGGCCCACCAGTATATCAACGGCAAAAGTTTTGAGGATCACATAGATGAAAGCACCAATAAACGCGCCAATCGGGTGGCGAAGGCCGCCAATAACGGCAATGATCAGGATGTCGATTGCAGGAGAAATACCGACGGTACCTGGCGAAATCTGGCTCGACTGCCAGGTTAGGAGTATGCCGCCAATTCCAGCGAGGAACCCCGCAAAAGCATAGGCAGCGACGCGGTGCGCTGTGACATTGTAGCCAAGGGCCGCCATGCGGCGCGGGTTGTCGCGCACCCCTTGCAACGCTAAGCCAAAAGGTGCGCGGCTGATGTAAAGAACGAGCGCATAGGACGCAACGGCAAAGAACAGGGACAAGTAGTAAAACGCATAAGGACCGCGCCAATCCACGCCAAACAGCTTTGGCGGTATGACGGAGTTAAAGCCCTGAAATCCGTTGAACAAATCATAATTCTGGCGCGTGAAATAAAAGAACGCAGCCGCAATCGCGAGGGTGATCATAATGGTATAGATGCCCTCTGTCCGCACGGCCAACCAGCCAACGGCGGTGGAAAAAACCATCGTGAGGAACAGAGCCAGCGGGATCACAATCCACCATGGCCACCCTTGGGAAATCGTCTCAATCGCACTATCGCCAAAAATGGCAACCATGTAGCCCGCGAAACCAGCGAAGGCCATTTGCGCCATGCTGATCATGCCACCATATCCGCCAAGAAACATCAAACTTAGGGCAATGATGCCGAGGATGAAGGTCCAGCCCATTAATTGGAACATGAAAAATGGACTGACGAAGGCAGGGATCACGAGGAGGATCAAACCCGCAATCCAATAGGCCGGCGAGATGCTTTCAATCCAAGAAGGCGCGCGTGCTTTACCAGCGCCAATATTCGAAGGGGTCACGTCAACCATTCCGCTATCCCTCCCTGCCCATCAGGCCCTGTGGGCGGAACGCCAACACAACAACCATGATCAAAAACGTCAGAACAACCGCGTAGGTAGGGAAATAAACTGAGCCAAACTGCTCGGCCAAACCGATCAATAGAGCACCAAGGGCTGCACCGGGGATCGAGCCCATTCCGCCCACAATTACGACCACAAGACTGGCCAATAGGAACCTGATGTCCTCCCCAGGTGCGACCGATTGAAAGGTGCCTCCAACCACACCTGCAATGCCGGCCAGTCCAGCACCAAATGCAAAGACCCCAACGAACACAATTTGAATGCGCGCTCCAGTTGCCCGCAGCATGTCGCGGTCGTCAACGCCTGCGCGGATCATCATGCCAATGCGTGTCTTATTCAGAGCGAACCACATCGCAAGCCCCAAGAATACTGCAGCTAAAAAGATCACGATCCGCACCATTGGGTACTTCATAAATACGGCGTCGCCATTGCTCTTTTGCGCCGTGACAATGAAGGTTTCGATCGGGCCGGAAAGCCATTCCGGTGGAGAAATATTGAAGAAATCGCCACCAAAACCCCAGAGCATCAGGTCGGCAAAAACGATTGATAGCCCGATGGTAACAAGCGTTTGGCGCAGGTCTTCGCCTTCCATTCGGCTGAACACCAATACTTGCAGTAGAACACCGCAAAAGCCCACAACCACAAAGGCAACGGGGAAGGCTAAAAGCCAGTACCCGGTGATATCCGCCGTATGAAACCCGACATATCCGCCCAGTAAATACAACGCGCCATGCGCCATATTCACGTTGCGCATCAGGCCAAAAATGAGAGTAAATCCGCTGGCCACGAGGAAGTACAAACCGCCTAAAGTGATGCCGTTAAAGAGCGCAGCTAGGAACACTTTCTTCCTGCCCATGACAGCTTCCAACCCCGGAGGCCAAAGCGCAAAGATGAGCCAGAGCAATACAACAATTGCCAGCGCGATGATGCCGGTCCACACGGGATGAGAATTCGCAAAACGTCTCATGCCACAGTGCCATTTGTTGGTACATATTCCAAGTATTCCTCCCTGCCCCAGTTGCTGGGGTCCTCTTAGGAAGGAGGTTACTCTAGGGGTCGAATTCTGGGCGTACCCAAAAGTCTTCTAGGGTTTCACATCATCGGAAAAGCGCCCTCTGTCACATGTGCGACGCGGCGATATTCACTAGGAGCGATGCCGACGTTGGAAGAGAAGAATCGCGTGAAGCTTGCCTGCGACGAGAACCCCAAATCAAACGCGATGTTGGTCACTGTTTTGTTGGTATTCAACAGCTCCTCAATTGCGCGTTCAGACCGGAGCGTATTCATATAAACGTTTGGGGTGACGCCGAGATATTGTTTGAACAATTTGAAAAAATGCGGGCGAGAAAGGCCAACACTGCGCGCAAGATGTTCCATTTCGATATCCTCGGTCATCTTTTCCTGGATGATCCGCAGAGACTTCCTAACGCGAAAATCGCTCAGACGGTCGTAGGTCTGTTTGCGGTTTTCGGCATTGTTGTTTTTCCAGGTTTCATCAAAACTAGCTTTGGTCAGGACAAATAGAAATTCGTCGAATTGAGACTGGTCTTCAACTTCCAAGAGCAATGCAGTCAGCCGTTTTACATAATGGTTCATCTCGTTTGACATGCGCACAGATGTGCACCCAAACTTGAGGGAATACTCCGCAGAAGGACTGTTTTCCAAGAACCACATCGGCTTGATGTAAAGGACCAAACAAATCGCCGTTCCCCCTTCTTCAATTTCAAAATTATGGGGTTCCCAAGGGCTCACTGCAATTGCATGTGTTGCACTTGCTTCAAAGATTTCATCGCGGACGCGGATATCCGCTTTGCTCCCCTCAAGATAGTAAATGAGATGCCCTTCACGATGAGCATGCGTGATAATGGTTTTGTTTAGACGGTACAAAGCCGCCCGTCCAAATTCCCCATGACTTACTGCGATTGCTTGGCTCATTGACTGACCCTCCCAAGTCAAATTCCGCCCGTTAAAGCGAAAGAACGTCAAATCGTTTCATGATCAAGGCACACACATAGGTTTTCTGGCAAGCCATCCGTTCTAAGAATCAGACCCAACGTTACGCCCAACAACACATTGCCGAGGCAAAAGTTGGCGCCAAAGAGAATATATGGGTAAAATTTTACGGGAACTAACGCTGTCATAACCTCGGCCAAAAAGCGGTTTCGCAATTGAAGGCTGGCGTGGCTACTTTATGACGAATAATGTGCGAGGAATAAGCAGTCTGACAAGTGATTTCCCCATACTTGCGGTTGAAAACACTGAATTATTATAGGAAACCAGTCCAACTAGATAGCTTGGTAGAATTTTCTTATTCTTACAATGAACTGTCCTTCAGCATCACGAAATAAAGCGCGGACGTAAACAAGCATGTCTATTATGCCGCTTCAAATGAACTTCTTTTTACGAGGGGATTCATGTTCCGAACAGACTTCAGGAAATACCCCTCCGTCTCCTGTTTCCAATAAGCCCACTACCGCCCAAATGTTGGAATTATTGCCTTTGGCCCTCCATCCTACACTATTTCGACGCGAATAGTTCCGAATCAACCCAAGCTTTCCTACCCGTTATTGCGAAACCACTTCACGGCCTCAAAAAATGGGATCCAACACTTTATGAATCATTTCATTGGTCAGCCCTGCTTGCCCATCCATTCGATGCGCAACTGAATCGAGGATCTCTGGAGCTACTCCGAGGTCAGATAGGTTTTTGGAAAAGGGCACAGGCGCCATCAAACGTGTCAAGGCAACCTCAAGACTTTGATCTGGCGCGCCCATCAACTTCAACAGGGTCTCAACCTTTTCTCCGTTTAGAGACGCAAATTTGATCGCACTTGGGAAAATGGCATGCGCCAACTCGGGCTCCTCAATTCCCGCACGCGGGTCGGCCAGCGCCGCCGCCAAGGTCAGGGTCGGGCCGACCCCCTTTTCTTGCGACAGCGCCGCGTTCAGGCTTGCCGCCATCAACTCGCGCAAAAGGTTAAGCTCTTGATTTTTATCTATTTTAGGAAAGTTAGAAACGCATCGTATAAGGGCGTCCAAAGCCATCCCGTCGGCTGTTGGATTATAGGCAACAGCCAAATAGGATTCGATACAACGAACAAGGCTTAGAATAATAGATCGCCAAAGTTGAACAGTCTCGACACCCAAAGCGACTGTCGGATCACAAATCAGCACCGACGGCAGGCCAGAACGCCATGTTTCGAGGTTTCGAGTACAGGGCCCGGGAAGCCCGTCCACTCCAGGCACTGCAAAAAGCAGCGGCCGTTTGCCATGAGCTTGCATCAATTTGTACCGGCATTTTCGACCAACTTCTATCGCCCGCGCAGATCCGAATGCGATGATAACGTCTGGAATGTAGGGTTGTTCAATCGCCGTTTTCGCTGCTTGGCGCAAATCGCTATGGTGCGAAAAGGTCAATTGCTGAGGTCGAGAGGAAACAGGTAGGCCCGACAATATCCTGTCGGCGAATTCCGGTTCCAAAAGCGAGGCTTCTGAAACCAAAAGCGGGGCTTTGCACCCTGAACGTTCCAATTCGGAGTGAAGTGCTTCCTGCAAGACATCATCGGCAAAATGGACGCGAGTCGGGTAAGTGATGAGCGTCATGTCGAGGCGATGTCCAATGAATACGTGGAAATGGGGGTCCGGACGAGCGAGTCCGTCCGGACCATTTTTAGATTAGTAAGTCGCCTTACAAACCGGTGTGTCGCGTCCTGGAAGACCGATTGCCGCAAAGGCTTCGGCGTCAAGGCCAAGAGTTTGGTTCACACCTTCAACAACCGACACAACTTCAGTTGCGAGGCTACCGTCGGCTTGCTCGACCACTTCAACAACGAAGTTGGAGCCAACGGCTTGGCGGTTTTCGTCAAGCGTGATGTCGCCATTTGGCGCTTCCAATGTCAGATTGCTCAAACAGCTGCGGAACGCCGCGTGGCCATCGGAAAGATCGCCCCCAACGGCATCCATGCACTGCAACATGGCCGACGACGCGTTGTAGTACCCAAGGGCAAACAGGGACGGTGATGGGAAGCGGTCGCCCTCGGCAAACGTGCCTTGGTACAGATCAACAAAGCTGGTCCAACGCGGATCGGTTGACGTGTCCGCCATCATGCCCGACGAGGGAACGCCAATCAGAGCGTCTTTCGCGGAGCCTTCTGAGTTTAACACAGTACCGTCAACCATGATCGAACCACCAATCAGGTTGGCTTCACCACCTGCCTGTTGGTATTGGTTGAGGAAGTTTACAGCGTCGCCGCCGCCAAGTCCAAGATAGATCGCGTCTACATCATCAGGCAATGCCGCGATGATCGAGCCGAAGTCTTTTGTACCAAGGGGCACCCAGAAGCGCTCTGTGATTTCTCCACCTGCGCTACAGTACTCAACCGCAAAGCCGAAAACCTGTGTGTAGATAAAAGAATAGTCCTCACCAATCGTTGCGACTTTTTTGTAGCCCTTTTCGTTGTACACATAGTTGCCTAGGCCAACAGACCATTGCGCGCCATCCGAATTGAAACGAAAGAAGTTTTCTGACGGTGTGACATAGGTGGTTTCCTGTGCACCAGAAATACCGTTGATAAATGTCGTTCCAGGCTGGGTTTTTGAATAATCCCGTAGAGCAATTCCTTCAGAGCCGGAGAGGGGGCCAAGGATTATGTCCACGCCATCTTGCTCAACCAATTTGCGCGCCGCACGCAACGCACTGTCAGGTGAGCCATCGGTGGAAATCGTGATGACCTCAACGTCGCGACCGCCAGCCATGTTTCCTGCCGCTGTCAAAGCGGTTGTGATTCCGCGGATACCATCTTCACCGAGTTGGGTATACGTGCCTTCCAGCGTTGCCAGAGCACCAATTTTCAGCGTTTCTGCCATGACACCCGTTGCCCCCGTACTGACAAGCGCCAGCATGGACAATGATCCTAAAAGTGTTTTTTTCATGTGTCGTTCCTCCCATCTAGTTATAACCCCCAAACCACCAACACGGGCGCTTGGGGAATGGAATTTACCGTGACTCATTCACAGCCATTCCCTGATCACGACAAGTGCGCCGGTGTAACCAAACGTCTTTTTATCTGAAGATTAGGACCGGTGATTGTTGGAACGCAGGTAAACCTGCGCCGCAATAATCGCCGAAATGGCCAGCATAAGCGTAAGAATAGTCGCAGCAACGGACCATGTGGCAACCTGATACGTCAGGCCGGACATGAGCATAACAAACACCCCAGAAACAGCCACCATCAATGGCCCTAACATCGCTCGCGGTCGTTCTTGGAACATAAATTCTGCGAATCTAAATCCGGCCATAGCAAAGATAAAATTAGCGACGATTTCTAATGTCCCTGTACAGCGGATCAAATTTCCCGTGGATGTGCTTCCTTCAAGACAGCCATCCACCCCGACAACGAGCATGTAAAACTTCAAGATCAATGTGAGGAACAATGCGAGCCCCAACAACATTTGGGCCACCATCATGACAATCCATGCCGGACGTTGGAAGGCAGCAAAGAATGAATTGCTGTTTTCTGAGTTTACCATAAGCGCACTCTTTCTTCTTTGAACAGATGGGACACAATCGTACAGTGGCCGACCAATCCCGCAAAATCCATTCCAATGACGTTGCCTAGATATCTCAGCGTCTGACTTGTTGCTCCATTGAATAAATTTTGGCGCTGTCCGACGATTCCGAAATCGCCTCAGTGAGTTGCTGTCCGACAAATTTGAACTCGTCTCAGCTAGGCCAGTGGCCCTGCCCATTTATGCCGCAAAAAGGCCGCGCCACTCATTCAGTGCGGCGGTGCGGCTGGCCGTAAAGTGATCGCGTTGGGAGAGGCTTCGGTCCTGGTTAAAAAGGTTGTGGATGGAAGCGTGGACGGCAACGAATTTCTGCAAGGTTCTCATGCGCCTGAAGCGGATCATTGCCCACTCCCGTCGTCGAAACGGCAAGTGCGAGTTCTCGGCGCGTTTATTTTTCCAACGACCAGTTTCCTGTTTCGCCGCGTTACCAATCTCCTTCATCGCGGCGCCGTATGAGCTAAGTTAATCGGTAACTAGCACCTCAGCTTTACCATGACGTTTCATGGTAAAGCTGAGGAATTTCAATGTGGCCTTGCGATCCCGGCGCTTGGTGACATAGCTTTCAAGCACTTCACCTTCGTGGTCAACGGCCCGCCAGAGGTAATGGGTTTCACCGTTGATTTTTACGAACACTTCGTCCAAATGCCATTGCCAATTCGAATGAGCACGAAGTTACTGAACCCGTCTCCTCCGGATTTCAGCAGCAAACACCGGGCCAAACCGGTTCCACCAAAAACGGACAGTTTCATGGCGAATATCAATACCGCGCTCATGCAGTAGGTCTTCCACATTACGCAGTGAAAGCGGAAATCGAACGTGCAGCATTACCGCCAAGCGAATTTCCTCTGACAATGCCCGGATCAATCATAGCCTGTCATCTCCAGATATCCCCGTCCTTCATGGCTGCCGACTACCGTGACTGGACCTTCCCAATATGGGATCGACAGGCCCATCCACGCATTTGGGTTTAGGGCAGCGACGCTCACATCGACGCCTTCTTCTGGCAATGTGACACGCCAACGGGTTGGTAGTTTTCGACCTTCGACTCTACTTTCGGCGAGTGGTTCCGCAGTAAACGAGCCGTCGGAATAGGACGTGCTTGCCCCGTCGGGTGCGATCCATGTTGAGGATGAATAGAACGACCCGTCAGTTTGTCGCAATTGAAACCCCATGAGCTTTGACCCTTCCTCAAAGGAGAGCGAAAACCAGTCCCACCCTATTTGGGTGTCAGACAGAGGTTGGGATGACCATTCCCGATCCAACCATGCGGTACCTGTGACAGGCACATCGCCAGACGGCAGCGTCAATACCCCTTCGATATTAAAGAACGGCTGGGAATAGTAATAACTCGCCTGCCCCTCGGCGGACTTTACGGAGTACCCGTCGTCGCCGTGGAAGACCAAAGGTCCTTCTGCATTAAGCGACATTGCGTAGCCAAAATCTGGGCCGTTTGCGGTAAGTGTCATCCTGTTGAAATCCGGGCCTTGCAGCGCCCACTCATCAATCCAAGCATGAAAAGGATTTGCCTGCACACCTGCTTGGCCGATCCCGCCACGGGCAAAGCGTTCGGTGGCAAAATGTTGGTCGGGGGTCGTGATGGCGGCATGGGCAAACCAAATCTGGGGCGACTGCCAGTCGTTCGTATCACCGGGTGAAAGGGCAGACCGAAATAACGTCCATTGCAGACCATAAGGCGTTCCGTCCGGTCCCGTAAGGTTTGCAGTCAGGTACCACCATTCGATACGGTAGTCTGGGTGCGGACCGTGTTCCGTGGGAAAAGAGAAGCTCGGATCAGGTTGCGGAATCGCAAACCCTTCGGCATCCGCGCCTAGGCCTAAAAAACCCTGCGCCATCACGCACATCGGCCATAAGCATATAAAAACCAGCAACTTAACGCTCATTTGCAAAAACTTTCAACAGGGAGGACGGTGCAATTCGCATCAGACGCAGCGCAGGCCAAGTTGCCGCCAAGAGCGCGGCTATCAAAGCATAAACCCCCAGCCGCGCGTATTCCTGCGGGAAAAGGTAGAGCGGCAATTGCCAGCCAAAGGCCTCAACATTGATGATTGTGAGTAGCACCCATGCCAGCGCCAAACCAAGCGGCAATGCGCATAGAAACACTAGCGCCGCAAGGAGAACGATGCGTAACAGTTCCAACTGGCCCAAGCTTCGGCGCGTAAGGCCCATAGCCCAGACGGGCGCCAGTTGAGGCACACGCATATCGGCAAGTGTCAGAAGACTCATCAGTATAGCAAAACTTGCCACGCCAAGTGTCAGGGCGTTCAGAGCGGCCGTCACGGTAAAGGTCCGCTCAAACACTTGCAGTGCCTGAGCCTTGATCGCTTCCTGATCGGTGATCGCGCTGTTGGGGATGTCAAAATTTTGCACGATCTCTTGGCGCAGACCCGCGGCGTCTTGGGTCCGCACCCCAAATTGCGACGCTAGGATATCTGGGTACATCGTTTGAAATACGGTCTCGGACATAACAACCTGCCCTCTTGGATTTCCATAGTCCCCAACAACCGCCGCAATGGGCAGGCTAAAATCCGACGCAATCTGCACCATGTCTCCAACCCACAGATCGGAGCGGCGTGCCAACTGCTCGTTGACGACAACGGCCTCTCCGGCTTTGACCATATCCCAAGGGGTGGGCGCGGCATCCAAAAAAGCCCAGTTTTCGCGATAAGTCGGACCGACCCGCACGCCAAACAAGCGCACAGGCTGCCCCGTAATCTGAATGTTTGTCGAGAGGAGCGGCAGAACTTCGGTCACTTTTCGCAACAAGAACGCCTCCAATTCGGCACTTTGATCGGCGCTATCTGTTTGAACAAACAGCTCTGGTGCAAGCCGTTGATCTAAAAAGGCGACAAAGGTCAACCGGAAGCTCGACACCATTGTCGAGACGCCAATATTGGCAGAAGCCGCCAATAACAGCGCCATTAAAGCAAGGCTCAACCCGGGCAGCTGTTGCCGCGTGTCGGCCCAGAACCAACTCCACACTGGTGAATGTGTCAGGTTTTCGAACAATGTTATGATCCGTTCCAGCAGCACCGGCAGAGCGAGAGCCGAACCAATGAGAAGGCAACCTAGTAGAACAAAGCCTGCAACGAGGCTCGTCGAAAAAATCGCAAGGAGCAATGCTGACAAAAGTAAGACCACCGCGCTTACGATCTGAAGACGAAACCGCGATGCGGAGGCCATCGCCCACGCCCTTGGTTTCACACTTGCCAAAAGCGGCATTTTTGAGATTTGCCAGATTCGGCCCGCCAAGGACATCGCCGTTCCTAGGACAGTGATCAGGAGGCCAGACATCCACCATTCCGCGCGCAACTCAAGCGTACCGGAGATTTCCGCGCCATAAAGCCCGCGCAGTGTGGCGGCCACATCCGGCAGCAACATCGCCGCGATGAAGTAACCCAGCGCAATCCCCAAGGCAGCCCCGAGTGTGGCTAAAGTCAGCATCTCTACCGTGATCAGCGTAACAAGCGTTCGCAGCGGCATTCCCAGTGACCGCAAGGTCCGGATCATGCCGCGTCGTTGTTCAAAGGCCAGCCCAATTGTGCTGTGGACGATGAATAACCCAACAGCAAAACTGAGCAGACCGAAGGCCGTTAGGTTCATATGGAAACTATCGGTCAACTGACCGATGTCGGTTCCTTGCTGAGCGGGTTGAAGACGCAAGTCAGGCGCTACAAGACTCAGTTGAGGTTGCGTGATTGGTTGATCTGGCAGCAGGATAAGGCGCGTCAGATCGGTGCGCCCTAGCAGCCTTTGCACAACCCCAACATCTCCGACGGCGATGCCGGTTGGGATATTCGCGTCGACCGAAACCTCGACCACCCCTTCTAGGCTCCGCGCGGTTTCTGCGTCAGCAAACAGACCTCCTATGCGCATAAACTCAAGTGCGCGCGGCCCATCCGTCCCGTTAGTTGCCCCAAAGCTCAGAGGAGAGGTTACTGGATCAATACCCAAAATTCGCACATCGTCCAATCGCCCCTCAATCACAGGAGAAACAAGCCATCCAGACCGCCTGAGCGAGACAAAAACAGCCTGTGGGATCGCTTCGTCTTGCCGTGGGAGCAACAGGTCAAACAGGCCGTCTTCAAGCGTGGAGGCAGCAGCATCATAACTCGCACGGGCCTCGGAGTTGATCGCCTGCACGCCGGACCACAGCGCCGTCGCCAGCGCAAGGCCCGTGATATAGGCAAATAGCTGGATCGGGTTGCGACGCCAATGCGACAGCAATGCAGCCAAGCAGGTTCGGATCACGCCAGATGACCGCCGCGCAAATGCATTTCAAGGTCCATGCGCTCCGCAATTCTTGGGGAATGGGTAACAATCAGCAACGCCGCACCGGTGTCCGCCACCAGTTGCATCATCTGCTCCAAAACATCCGCAGCAGTTGTTTCGTCGAGGTTTCCGGTAGGTTCATCCGCCAACAACAGCTTGGGCTTGGCGGCAAGGGCGCGAGCGATGGCGACCCGCTGCTGCTGCCCGCCAGACAGTGTCTCTGGGTAATTTTTCAATTGGTCCGCTAGACCCAAAGCCGCAACGAGATGGTCAATATGAGCCTGGTCCTCGCGACCTGACAGCCGTGCCTGAAACGCAATATTTGCAGCAACGGTAAGGGAGGGGATCAGATTAAATTGCTGAAAAACCAACGCGATCTCTGTTCGACGCAAAGCGGCGAGCGCTGCATCATTAAGGTGTGTCAGAGTGTGACCGGATACGCGCACCGCACCAGAATCAGACGGTTCTAATCCACCTGCGATGTGCAAAAGTGTGCTTTTGCCGCTTCCGGAATCCCCCGTTAAGGCCATCGTTTGGCCCCTGGCCAACCCAAAAGTGACACCCCTTAAAATCGGCACCGGTCCATCACTGCTAGGGAAAGACTTTTGGACGGAATCAAATTCAAGTAGCATTCTGTGCCCCTATTCGCTCCCAAGAGATTGCGCGTCATCGGGTGCGGATACCCAAGTTTTACCGAAACAAAGCTAGGTGAACACTTGGTCGCCCACAACCCAAGACTTGGAATGGTCCTGCCTTGCAGGGTGGTTTACGGTTTTTTTGGGTGTATTTGGTTCGTATACGCGCCGCTTTTCGTACCCAGGGAGTGGTGTCAGACGAATTCGAACGCGTCTCAGCTAGGCCAGTAGCCCTGCCCTTTTATTCCGCACAAAGTCCACGCCATTCTGCAAGAGCGGCAGTACGAGCGGCCTTGAAGTGATCCCGTTGGGGGAGGCTTCGGTCTTGATTGAAATGGTTGTGAATGGAAGAGTGGACAGCAACGAATTTCTGCAAGGTTCGCATTCGGCGAAAGCGGTGCATCGCTCGCTCTCGTAGTCGGAACGGCAAGTGTGAATTCTCAGCGCAATTGTTTTTTCAGCGTCCTGTTTCCTGTTTCGCCGCGTTGCCAATGACTGTCATCGCCGCGCAGTAGGAACGCAGTTTGTCGGTAACTTGCACCTCGGTTCTGCCATGACGTTTCATGGTTTTCTTGAGGAATTTGAATGCGGCCTTGGGGTCTAGGCGTTTCGTAACGTAGGATTCCAACACCTCACCCTCGTGATCCACGGCCCGCTAGAGATAGTGCAGTTCGCCGTTTATCCTCACAAAAACCCTCTCAGGCATGCAAGCATGCCTTGCCGGGCAATGCATCGTCCAGGTGCCATTGCCAATTCGAGTAACATCGCATCCGACTGACCCGCCGTCTACGGATCTCAGCTGCAAACATTGGGCCAAATCTGTTCCACCAAAACCGAACCGTTTCGTGGCTCACGTCGATCCCTCGTTCGTGGAGTAAATCTTCCACGTTTCGAAGTGAGAGTGGGAATCTGACGTACAACATCACCGCAAGACGGATGATTTCAGGAGACGTCTTGAAATAGCGAAAAGGAGAGCGTTGGTGGTGTCAGACAAATTCGAACTCGTCTCGGCTAGGCCAGTGAGACTGCCCTTTATGCCGCGCAAAGACCGCGCCACTCAGCCAGAGCAGCGGTGCGGTTATTCTTGAAATGATCTCTTTGTGAAAGGCTGCGCTCCTGATTGAAGTGGTTGAAAACGGATGCATGGACGGAGGTAAATTTCTGCAAACTTCGCATTCGACGAAAGCGGTGCATGGCGCGTTCTCGTCGTCGAAAAGGTAGGTGAGAATTCTCGGCTCGATTATTTTTCCAGCGCCCCGTCTCCTGTTTGCCCGCATTTACGATGACCTTCATCGCTGCGCCATACGAACGTAGTTTGTCCGTGACGATAACTTCAGGTTGGCCGTGCCGTTTCATCCCTCTCTTCATAAATTTGAGGGCTGCGACGCGATCCCGGCGTTTTGTTACATAGCTCTCCAGCACTTCTCCTTCGTGATCAACGGCTCGCCAAAGGTAATGCCGTTCTCCGTCAATCTTCACAAAAGCTTCATCCAAGTGCCATTGCCAGTTTGAATAAGAGCGCAGTTGTTGGACGCGTCGACGGCGGATTTCAGCGGCAAACATGGGACCAAATCTGTTCCACCAAAATCGAATGGTTTCATGGCTTACATCGATGCCTCGTTCATGCAGAAGATCTTCAACATTCCGAAGCGACAGTGGAAATCTACGTAAAGCATCACCGCCAGGCGGATTATCTCGGGGATCGTTTTGAAGTAACGGAAAGGGAAACGTTTTATCATGACACAACGCTAGATCGCCACCCTGCATTCTCAAGTCAGTTTCCTCTGACAGTGCCTGCTAGGATGCTAGAGGACAAGGCTCTCAAATAGGAACCCTGTGTTTCGGGTGCGTTCAGATGGGGCTCGAAAACCTCCAAAAACTCTCTCCCATATTGCTAACATCGATTAGCACAGCC
Source organism: Falsihalocynthiibacter sp. BN13B15 (assembly GCF_041205415.1). Classification (NCBI taxonomy): domain Bacteria; kingdom Pseudomonadati; phylum Pseudomonadota; class Alphaproteobacteria; order Rhodobacterales; family Roseobacteraceae; genus Falsihalocynthiibacter; species Falsihalocynthiibacter sp. BN13B15. The sequence continues at coordinate 15,790 of NZ_JBGFCE010000017.1, read as the reverse complement.
GCCTGAGCGACCTTTTACACTTGTTGAGAATGCAGAATCCCACGACCGAAAGACCGATTTTTCATGCGAAAGCACGACGCGAAGCCGAAGCCGCCAACCCTACCCGAGGGTATTGTACATGCCGTAAGAGGCGCTGTTGTTGATGTGGTTTTTGCGGGGACCGAGCTGCCGCCGATCAATACTGCCCTCACCGTTGAGTGGGATGTGCCAACGCCCCTTATCCTCGAAGTCCACAGCCATTTAGACCTCACAACCGTGCGCGCCGTTGCGTTTCAATCCACGGCGGGACTTGCGCGCGGGGTGACCGTGCGATCCATGTACGGCCCTGTCGCAGTGCCCGTTGGCGAGACTATCCTCGGGCGACTTTTAGACGTCGTAGGCAATCCACAAGACAACGGGCCTGCCCTGCCTGAGGATACACCGCGCCGATCTATCCATGCCCAACCGCCGCCTTTAAGCGCCCAAACCCGCACCACCGATGTGTTCGAAACCGGCATCAAAATCATCGACCTCCTGACTCCATTGGCGCAGGGTGGCAAGGCGGCGATGTTTGGCGGCGCGGGGGTTGGCAAGACGGTGCTGGTCATGGAATTGATCCGCGCCATGGTCGAGAAATACGAAGGAATTTCGGTTTTCGCAGGCATTGGCGAGCGGTCTCGCGAGGGTCATGAACTTCTCACAGAAATGCGCGACTCCGGCGTTCTTGAACGCACCGTGCTGGTCTATGGTCAAATGAACGAACCTCCCGGGGCGCGGTGGCGCGCGGCGCTCACGGCCCTCACTGTTTCGGAGTATTTCCGCGACCAGAAACACCAAAACGTGCTGCTCTTGATGGACAATGTTTTTCGCTTTGTCCAGGCTGGCGCGGAGGTGTCGAGCCTTTTGGGCCGCCTGCCCTCTCGCGTGGGTTATCAGCCGACATTGGCAACCGAAGTTGCGGGGCTACAGGAACGAATTGCCTCGGTTGCGGGGTCTGCTGTGACAGCGATTCAGGCCGTCTATGTCCCTGCCGACGATTTCACCGACCCCGCCGTCACCACAATTTCCAGCCATATGGACTGCGTCATTGTCCTGTCCCGCGCGCAAGCGGCCGAAGGTTTTTATCCCGCAATTGATCCGCTAGCCTCCTCCTCGATGTTGCTCGATCCCCTTGTCGTGGGCGAGGCACATTACCAGACCGCCGAAGCCGTCCGTCAAGCGCTGGCGCGTTTCCGAGAGTTGACCGATATTATCTCCCTGCTTGGCGTTGAGGAACTCGGGGCTGCTGACCGTTTGGTCGTTAAGCGCGCACGGCGTTTGCAACGGTTTCTGACCCAACCCTTCATGGTGACCGAGGCCTTTACCGGCATATCGGGCGCGAGTGTTCCCCTTGCTGACACCCTCGCGGGATGCCGCGCCATTCTCGACGGGACCACCGATGATTGGTCCGAAAGCTCGCTTTATATGGTCGGCACCCTAGAGGATGCCCGCAAAAAAGAAGCCGCCGCAAAGAAATCTGATTCTTCGGATCCAGAGGCCGTCGCATGAAACTCAGGATTGTGACGCCATTGTCGGTCATCGTGGACGAGGACATTGACAGCCTGCGCGCCGAAGACCCCAGCGGCAGTTTTGGTATAATGACGGGCCACGCGCCATTCCTGACGGCGCTCACCATCTCAATCGTCAGTTGGCGACGGGCAAAACAGGAGCATTTCTGCGCGGTGCGCGGCGGCGTGCTGACTGTGACCGACGGCACCACGGTCGCCATTGCCACCCGCGAGGCCGTGGCGGGAAATGACCTTGCAACCCTCGACCGGGAGATTTTGGCGCGATTTCAATCCGACGCAGAAGCCGAACGTGTCGAGCGAACCGAAACGGTCGCGCTTCAGTTAAACGCGATCCGGCGCATGGTTAGTCGGCTTCACTCTGGCGCAGATAAGGGAGCGTTCCGGTGAAACCTGAGCCAGAAGATGACCCGCTCATAACCCAAGCCCGTCTGCGGCGCGAACGGCGCGACCGTTGGTTGCGCGAAGGCGACCTTTCTGTGGGGCGCCGCCTCGCCCAAATCGGGGTGCTGGGGTGGATATTTGTGGTGCCAACGCTTGGCGGAATGTTCTTTGGGCGGTGGCTTGATGCGCGCCTTGAGAGCGGTATTTTCTGGACAGCCCCGTTTATGGTGCTGGGAATTTGCCTTGGCGGCTGGACCGCATGGAAATGGATGAATGCACGATGATCTACCTCGCGAACTTGCCCCTTCCCCTCCTCCTTCCTGCCAGTTTTCTGGGCGGTCTGGTGCTCGGATATGCGTATTTTTACGCTCTGCGCGTGACCGCAGATCTCATTATCGGGCACGGCCATCCATTGCTTGCCCTGCTCTTGACTTTTGGACGGTTGGCGGGCCTTGGCGTGGGCTTTTATATCGCGGTGCGCGCGGATGGTTTTGCGCTGATTGCGGCCCTTGCTGGGGTTTTATGCGCCAAGGCGTTGATGCTCCGCTGGGCGCGAAAGGTTGACGCATGAATTCGCCGCTATCTTCCGTCGTCCTGTTTTATATCGGCCCCGTGCCAATTACGCAGGCGGTTCTGACCACATGGGCGATCATGGCGGTGCTGGTGCTGGGAGCTGTGCTGTTGACGAGAAATCTCACCCTCGTTCCAAGCAAACGGCAGGCCGCGCTGGAACTGATTGTCGACACAATCGATACCCAAATCCGCGAAACAACCGGCGCAAAACCGGCCCCGTATCGCGCCTTTATCGGCTCGTTGTTCCTGTTCATCCTCGTCGCCAACTGGACCTCCCTTGTGCCCGGATTAGACCCTCCAACCGCACAGCTTGAAACCGATGCCGCACTTGCGGTTCTCGTGTTCCTTTCGGTGATCTGGTTTGGAATGCGCAGCAACGGGTTGGGGGGCTATCTCAAATCCTTCGCAGCGCCCAATCCCGTTATGATTCCGCTGAACATGCTGGAAAGCGTTACCCGCGTCTTCTCAATGTTCGTCCGCCTTTTTGGCAACGTGATGAGCGGCGTGTTTATCGTTGGCATTGTTGCTTCGCTGGCGGGGCTTCTTGTGCCGATCCCCCTGATGGCGCTCGATCTGCTGACGGGGCTGGTACAGGCCTATATATTTGCCGTTCTCGCATTGGTTTTCATCACCGCAACGATCGAGGACGGCCAAAGCTCAGAGCCTGACACCAAGCAGGCCCTTCCCCCAAAACAAAAGGACATATGATGGATTATCTCAGCCTAGCAAGCATCGTCTGCGCAGCTTTTGCCGTATCGTTTGGCGCCATTGGACCCGCGCTGGCCGAAGGGCGCGCTGTCGCCGCGGCCATGGACGCTATTGCGCGCCAACCAGAGGCCGCGAATACGATTTCTCGCACCCTTTTTGTCGGTCTCGCGATGATCGAGACCACGGCGATTTATTGCTTGGTTATCGCGCTTTTATTGTTATTCGCCAACCCGTTGCTAGGATAAACCCATGACAATCGACTTCTGGGGCCTTGGCTTGCAGGCGGTAAACGTCCTGATCCTTATTTGGCTGCTCTCGCGCCTTTTTTGGCGTCCGGTGGCGGGTGCAATTGCCCGACGTCAGGACGAAAGCCAAGCGATAATGGATACGGCTCATGCTGCGCAGGACAAAGCGGATACCGCTCTAGAAGAGGTGACGCGGGCGCGGGCCGATATCGACGCCGAACGAGATGCCGTCCTCGCCAAAGCCTCTGTCGAAGCAGAAACCGCCGCGAAGGCCGCCCGCGGTGCTGCGCGCACCAAGGCCGAGGAGACGTTAGCCGCCGCACAGGCCACCATCGAACGAAACACCGAAGCTGCCCGCAAAGCCAACGCAACACAGGCCACTGATCTTTCTCTAGACATCGCGGCCAAACTGTTGGAGCGGTTGAACAGCCCCACGGTACAGACCGCGTTTCTGACGCTGCTGATTGAAGCTATCGAAAAGATATCTGCCACCGATCGCGCCGCACTGATTGCCAATCCATCGGGCATAGAAATCATCACTGCAACCGATCTTGGCACGGAGCGCGAAGCACTCGAAACGGCGATATGCGACGCCCTTGGCGGCACGCCGTCGCTGCGTTTTGTCACCGATCCCGATCTGATTGCAGGGCTGGAACTGCGCAGCGCACATTTTGTGCTGCACAACAGTTGGCAAGCAGATTTGGCACGTATTCGAAAGGCGGTGAAGGATGCCGCATGACACATCTAAGTGGTTCACCACCGCGCAGAATGCGGTGCAAAGCGCCCCTTTGGGGCCGCGCGCCGAACACCGTGGACGGGTCGAAGAAATAAGCGACGGCGTGGCGATGATCTCGGGTTTACGCGATGTGCGGCTTGACGAAGTGTTACGATTTGAAGGCGGTCAGGTGGGGTTTGCGCGGGTGCTCGACCCCGACTTGATCGGCTGTGTCCTGCTTGACAGTGCCACAAATGTTGAGGCCGGTGATGCCGTTTTTGGCACGGGCGAAGTGGTCAATGTGCCTGTGGGCGAGGCGCTTTTGGGGCGTATCGTTGATCCCCTTGGTCGCCCCCTTGATGGCAAAGGCGCTATCGAGGCCGATGCGGTTCTGCCGATTGAGCGCCCTGCGCCGTCGATCATTGAGCGCGATCTTGTGACCGAACCGGTGCAGACTGGAATTGTCGTGGTGGACACGCTTTTCGCCCTTGGCCGAGGTCAGCGCGAGTTGATCGTCGGCGACCATTCTACCGGCAAAACGACACTCGCGGTTGACGCTCTTATCGCCCAAGCGCAGAGCGATATGATCTGTATCTATGTCGCCGTGGGGCAAAAAACATCCAGCGTGCGCCGCGCCATTGATGCGCTACAGGCGCGGGGCGCATTCGAGCGCTGTATCGTATTGGTTGCCGGATCGGCCTCCCCTCCCGGCTTGCAATGGATCGCGCCCTACGCCGGGATGACCATGGCTGAGCATTTCCGCGACAAAGGGCAACATGCGCTGATTGTGATTGATGATCTGTCGAAACATGCCGCCACACACCGCGAGATCGCGCTGCTGACTCGCCAATCACCAGGGCGCGAGGCCTATCCAGGGGACGTGTTTTATATCCATGCGCGGCTCCTCGAACGAGCGGCCAAACTGTCGCCAGAGCGCGGTGGCGGATCGCTGACGGCCTTGCCCATTGCCGAAACGGATTCAGGCAACTTATCGGCCTATATTCCAACGAACCTGATTTCGATCACCGATGGGCAGATCGTGCTGGATGCGGCCTTGTTCCATCAGGGCCAGAAACCCGCCGTGGATGTGGGGCTGAGCGTCAGTCGCGTCGGCGGCAAGACGCAAGCCCCGATCCTGCGCACGGCTGCAGGCACGCTTCGGCTGGACTATGCGCAGTTCTTGGAACTGGAGGTCTTTACCCGTTTTGGTGGAATGCCCGATGACCGCGTGCGCCAACAACTGACACGAGGAGCGCGCATTCGCGAAGCGCTGCGCCAAGCACAACATGAACCGTTCCGACTGGCCGACGAGGTCGCCCTGATGCTGGCCGTGCAATCGGGATTGCTCGACAGTTTGCCGCTGGAGGCAGTGACGGCGTTTCGCGCAGGTTTGCCCGCCGCGTTAGACAATACTGCCGCAAATGCCCTCAGTACCCTTGCCGAGACGGGAAAACTTGACCCGAAATCGCGCGAGAGTTTGATGACGGCGCTGTCCCACTTTGCCGCGTCGCTGGCCAAAGACAAGACCGAGGCGAGCAAAGACCCTGCAAGTCCATGACCGAACGTCTGGCCGATATCAGCGCCCGCATCACGGGTATTCGCCAACTCGGTGCCGTGGTGAATGCCATGAAGGGCATCGCCGCCGCCCGCGCCCATATGGCGCGCAGCCAAGTTGATGTCGTCGATAGCTATGCAGCGACAATTGCGGCGGCAATGGCAAACGCCATCGGCCCCCGCACCGATCCGCGCGAAAATTTGGACACGGATTCAGACAGGACTGGCCTGCTCGTATTTTGCGCCGAGCAAGGGTTCGCGGGGGCCTTTAGCGAACGTGTGCTTGACAGTTTGCCCAAAGACCTCACCCCAGAAACCCTGTTCCTGATCGGCACCCGCGGCCTTTCGATTATAGCCGCCCGTGGGATCACACCGCATTGGGCGGGGCCACTGCCGTCGCATACGAATGGCATCCCGAAACTGGCCGATGACGCAACGAAAGCGATCTATCACGCGGTGGAATCGGGGCGGATTACCCAACTCGACGTTGTCTATACGGGGTGGACCTCTGGGCGACCCGCGCTCCTGCGACAACGGCTGTTTCCGCTTGATCTCTCTGATCTTCCCGCATCCAAAACCGACCGTCCCCTAACCCAGATTTCCGAAACAGCCCTGCTAGACAGCCTCGGACAGGATTACTTTCATGCACAGGTTTGCAAGGCCGCGCTGCACGCCTTTGCCGCCGAAAATGAAGCGCGTATGGAGGCCATGTCCTCTGCGGGCAGCCAAATCGGGCGTGAGTTGGAAGCGTTTCAAGCCAAATTACGCCGTGTACGACAAGAAGCAATTACCGCTGAAATCATAGAACTGGGCACTGGGGCAGCCCAAGCCCGAAAGTAGGCTTGGTGACGGCACATCCGGTTGCTCAGAATGATAAGACGCACCACAGGACCGGCCGCTGACCCACATCAAGGTTGCGCCGCAGATAATGCCCTAGGTTTACGATAGCGACGGGCCTTATCCTGCCGCTAAGGGTTCCACGGCCTGCCCTATGAGGATATCGCCAGCACCCTGCACCAACATCTTGGCAGCGGTGCAAGCATGTGCGTCCTCAAACACCGGCGCAGTGTTGCAAGCAGCATGAGATTCGCCGCGCTGGACAGTCTGATTATGGGCCGCCGCTGTGGGGCGCTCGCCCCCGGAGTGATGCTATATCTGCCGCAGGAAAAATTCATATCCGCCACAGACATTGCGTTTAACAGAGGAAGCAACGCTCCCAGATGCACCCTAATGGCCGCATACTGATTTGAGTCAGCCCAAGGCCGAACTTCCTCTCTTAGGATACGCATAAACACGGAGGTGAATGCCGCGTGTTCCGACTCACGGGACATATCGGATTCCCCCTCGACACAAGCAAGGAATTTCACAAATGGCATGTACAACCGAAACGCTAGAGCGAGACCCATCCTTCGCGGCGTTTCTCAGCACCCCTGTCGGCCAAGACAATAAAGGGGCGCATGTCTCCCTCCTGTCGATGCTGGCGCGGCTTGACGTCGATCCATGGGCCGAAGCCTCGGATTTAGCCACATTGCCCGTGGGCGCGGCGCGAAAACGTCTTGAGACGCTGATTGCAACCTTCACAGACGTACCCGCAGGCGCACCGAATTACGACAAAACCCTCGCAACGTTGCTGGCTCGCATGCCCCAACCGGTCGCCTCCGCACCGACGGACTCCACCGGAACTATGATGCCACCCTTTGGAGCACCTATTTACAAGATCATCGCGACGGTCCTGTTGTTTGGTTGGATTGCACTACTGGCGCAGGGATATTGAGATGAACACCACCACAACGCCCGCGACCCCGATCAAGACCGAGATCACCCTTTGGGACCTCGAAGAACGGTTTTGGACACAGGGTGCAGAAAGTGCGCGTCAAATGACGGCCAAGAATGCGATCTTTGTCTATCCATATCCTGCCGGATTTTTACAGGGAGACGCGATTGGACAATCCTCGGACGTGTCGCAGCGCTGGCGCTCGGTTGTGATGAGCGAGCGCTATATTACGCGCAAAGGCGGTATCGCGGTTGTGGCCTATCGTGTCTCTGCTGAGCGAGAGGGCGTGCCGCTCTACACAGCACTCTGCACTTCGACCTACATGAAAGACGACGCCACGTGGCTGCGACTGTCACACCAGCAAACTCCCTTACCATGAGGGGCCGAGCCACGGCCGCTCCGTAACCTCAAACCACGTCTCTAAATTCTCCTCACCAAGATTTTCCACATGCGCCAACGTCCATTTATGGCTGGCTTGCAAAGGACACATCCATGGCTTCCCCCAACTCCAAACAATCCGAAAACCCATCCCGATTCAGCTTTCCGTCGGCCTATACCATCCTCTTTTTGCTGATCGTGATTATCGCGGCGCTGACTTGGGTGATCCCAGCCGGTGAATACATGCGGGAAGCCTCGGAGGTGCTGGGCAAAGACGTCCCCGTCGCGGGCTCCTACGCCCTCACAGAGGCGAACCCTCAGGGCATTTTTGACATCCTCCTCGCCCCGATTGCCGGTTTTTACGACCCTGTTAGCTATACCGCAAACGCAATTGACGTGGCTCTGTTCGTTCTGATGATCGGCGGGTTTATTGGTGTTGTTACGGCCACGGGTTCCATTGACGCGGGGATCAAACAGGCCATGACGCGTATGAAGGGGCGGGAAAAATGGATGATCCCGATTTTAATGGGGTTGTTTGCATTAGGCGGCACAACCGAGGGCATGGCCGAAGAAACGCTGGCCTTTTACGTGCTACTAACGCCCATCATGATCGCGGCGGGCTATGACTCACTGACGGCTGTGGCGGTAATTATGCTTGGCGCAGGGGTTGGCGTCCTTGGCTCGACTGTCAACGCGTTTTCCACCGTAATTGCCTCCGATGCTGCGGGGGTTCCCTTTACGGACGGGTTAACGCTGCGACTTGGCATTCTGGCGGTCACTTTTGTGGCAACCGTCGCCTATGTCATGCGCTATGCGGCGCGGGTCAAGGCCGACCCGTCACGCTCGCTGGTCTTTGATCGCAAAGCCGAAAACGAGGCGCACTTTCGCAGCGAAGCAGGCGTCACCACCGAATTCACCCCTCTGCACAAAATCGTTTTGCTGCTGTTCGGGGCGACTTTTGCTGTGATGATCTGGGGCGTTTCCCTCAGCGAATGGTGGATGGCCGAAATGAGCGGGCTATTCCTTTTTGCGGGCATCGGTATCGGCATCGTTGGGCGGTTGGGCGAAAAAGGCTTGGTTGAGGCCTTCGTCGGCGGCGCGCGCGATCTACTTGGCGTGGCCCTGATCATCGGCCTTGCGCGGGGCATTGTCGTTGTCATGGACGCAGGTCACATCACCGACACCATCCTGCATTGGGCCGAAGGCGCCGTCACTGGCCTGAACCGGATTGTCTTTATCAATGTCATGTACTGGATCGAAGTCGCACTGTCGTTCTTCGTGCCGTCAACGTCGGGACTTGCGGTGCTGTCGATGCCGATCCTTGCCCCCGTCGCCGATTTTGCGGGCGTCGCGCGCAGCCTCGTTGTCACTGCGTTCCAATCGGCTGAGGGCGTCGTTAACCTCGTCACCCCGACATCCGCTGTCGTCATGGGCGGTCTCGCTATCGCCCGTGTCCCCTATGAACGTTGGCTCCGTTTCGTCTGGCCTGTGCTTCTCGGGCTCTCAATTATCATCATGGTCGCTCTCAGTCTTGGCGTCCTCCTACAAGGAACAACCGCATGACCCTGACCTATGGCGTTCACTCTGAGGCCGGCAAACTGCGCCGCGTCCTTGTTCACAAACCCGGTGCTGCGATGGCACGTCTGACGCCTTCAAACTGCGCAGAACTGCTGTTTGACGATGTGATTTGGGTCAAACAGGCCCGTATCGAGCATATGACTTTTGTCGATGCGATGCGCAACCGCGGGGTTGAGGTGGTGTATTTGCGGCAACTGCTGACCGAGACCCTTGCCGATATGGAGGCCCGCCGCTGGCTGCTGGAGGCGCGGATCAACGACAATACCGTCGGCGTGGGCCTTGCTGATGATCTGCTGGCGCATCTGATGGAGGTCGATGCAAATCTGTTGTCCACCATCCTGATCGGTGGCATGAGTCGCGGCGAACTTCCCATCAAGTCCAACGGTGTTCTCGCACCGATGCTGGACCCCGCCGACTTCATTTTACCGCCGCTGCCCAATCATATTTTCACCCGTGACACCACGTGCTGGATTTATGGCGGCGTCACCCTGAACCCCATGCATTGGCCCGCACGCCGCCTTGAAACGCTGAACCTTGCCGCGATCTATCGGTTCCATCCAGATTTCAAGGATGCAGGTTTTCCGATCTGGTGGGGCGACCCAAAGCAGGATCATGGCCCCGCGACCGTCGAAGGCGGCGATGTCATGCCAATCGGCAACGGCACAGTCCTGATTGGCATGGGCGAACGCACCACGCCACAGGCCGTCAGCCAGATCGCGCGCAACCTCTTTGCGAGTGGCGGCGCAACCCGCGTTATCGCCTGCCAATTCCCCAAATCTCGCGGCGCGATGCACCTCGATACTGTATTTACCTTCTGTGACCGCGATCTTGTTACGGTCTTTTCCGAGGTCACAGACGCTATCCGCTGTACCAGCCTGCGCCCCGGCGACGGCAACACCATCGCCGTTGAAGTGGAGGCAAAACCCTTTCTTGAGGTCGTGGCCGATGCGCTTGGGATCAAAGCCCTTCGGACCATTCCAACGGGGGGAGATGCGTATGAATCCGCCCGCGAGCAATGGGATGATGCCAACAATCTTCTGTGTTTGGAGCCCGGTGTGGTCGTCGGATACGAGCGCAATGTCTATTCCAACACCTTGCTGCGCAAAGCAGGCGTGGAGGTCATCACCATCCCCGGATCTGAACTTGGGCGCGGGCGCGGTGGTTCGCACTGTATGACCTGCCCCCTCATTCGCGACGAAATTTAAGGATACTATTATGCCACAAAACCTGCACGGCAGAAGCTTTTTAACCCTTCTCGACTTCACCCCTGATGAAATCAGACACCTGCTGCAACTGGCATCGAGCCTTAAAACCGCTAAGAATGGTGGCTTTGAGGTGCAAAAACTGCAGGGCAAAAACATCGCCCTGATTTTTGAAAAAGACAGCACCCGTACACGCAGCGGTTTTGAAGTGGCTGCCTTTGATCAGGGGGCGCATGTAACCTATTTAGGCCCCACGGGAAGTCATATCGGCCATAAGGAATCGATGAAAGACACCGCTCGCGTGTTGGGGCGATTTTATGACGGGATCGAATATCGTGGTTTTGGCCAGAAGGATGCTGAAGTTTTGGCTGAATTCTCAGGTGTACCCGTGTTCAACGGGCTAACTGACGATTTTCACCCCACACAAATCCTCGCGGATTTAATGACCATGCGCGAATTCACGCACAAACATCTGTCCGATACCGCCTTTTGCTTTATGGGCGACGCGGGCAATAATATGGGCTCCTCGCTTATGATTGGAGCTGCCCTGATAGGTATGGATATTCGCCTCTGCGGACCGAAAAGCTGTTGGCCGAATCCTGACCTCGTCGCCCAATGCAGAACAATTGCCGAAACCTCCGGTGCGCGGATTACCCTGACGGAAAAACACGCTGAGGGGCTAAAAGGCGTCGATTTTGTTTACACCGACGTTTGGGTTTCGATGGGGGAACCAGAGGAGGTTTGGGAAGAGCGGATCGCCCTTCTATCGCCTTACCGCGTCACGGCCGACGTCATGGAAAAGACCGGAAACCCCTACGCGAAGTTCCTGCATTGCCTACCTGCCTTCCACAATCGCGACACAGAAGTTGGCGCCGCGACCTTTGAAAAATACGGCATCGATTGCATGGAAGTAACGGACGAGGTGTTTGAATCCGCTGCCTCGGTTGTGTTTGATCAGGCCGAAAACCGGATGCACACAATCAAGGCGGTTCTCGTCGCCACGATGGGGGCATAGGATGCGCATAGTTGTTGCCCTTGGCGGGAATGCGTTGTTGCAACGGGGTCAGCCGATGACGGCGGCGGCGCAACTTGCGAATGTGCGAATTGCGGCCACGGCCCTTGCGGATCTAGCTCGCGATCATCAGATCATTGTCGCCCATGGAAACGGCCCACAAGTTGGCCTACTCGCGCTTCAGGCGGCCGCCTATGATCCCGAAAAGCTTTGGCCGTTGGATGTGCTAGGGGCGGAAACCGATGGTATGATCGGCTATTTGATCGAACAAGAATTGATGAACGCCCTGCCTGCGGGCTCCCGCTGTGCCACATTGTTAAGCCGCGTTGAAATCGACGCAAAAGACCCCGCTTTTGAGAAGCCAAGCAAGCCCATCGGGCCTGTTTATACCGCGTCCGAGGCAAGGCGCGCGACGACGGATCATGGTTGGACCATGGTAACCGAGGCCACAGGCGGGCAGCGCCGCGTGGTGCCCTCGCCCCTGCCCCTGCGGATTCTGGGCATCGAGGCAATCAATGCTTTGCTCAACGCGGGCCACTGCGTGATTTGTGCGGGTGGTGGTGGCATTCCCGTCCTGCGCAATGCGGACGGTGCGATGGAGGGAGTTGAAGCCGTGATCGACAAGGATCGAACGGCGGCGCTTCTTGCGACGGAGCTTAAGGCGGACGCGCTTTTGCTGCTTACAGATGTAGAGGCCGTCTTTGAGAATTTTGGCCAAGCCAACCAGCACGTGATCGGAATGACCACCCCCAAGGCCTTGGCCAAACTCGATCTTGCCCCCGGCTCAATGGGACCCAAGGTCAGTGCCGCGGTGGCCTTTGTGCAAGGTGGCGGCGCATTTGCCGGAATCGGCCAATTGTCGGACGCCCGCGCAATTCTGGAGCAGCGCGCCGGAACCAACGTCCTTTCGGACGCAGCCAAACCGCTTAAAGTCTGGGACAACGAAGGCGGAGCGCTGGATTAAAGGCTGCACTAAAAATTGCGGTACAACCTTTAGCTCAACAACGGCCCAATCTGATCCAGATAGGTTGGGTCAAACTCCGCGAATTCGGTCAGGCGGTCATAGGCATCGAAGGTCACGTACCCATCCCGAAACGTGACTAAACCGCTTTCGCGCAACTGTCGTAGGACGCGATTGACGTGAATTGCGGTCAAGCCAAGGGCATCCGCCAGAAGGTATTGCGTGAGGGGGCAAGCATAGCCTTTTTTGCTACCCAACCCGACCAACGCAAGTCTGGCACCGAGTTCCAGCAGAAAATGCGCCATCCGTTCCGCCGCGCTCCGCCGTCCGATATCCGCCAGATGTTCAACCACCATCGCTTCATCACGGGACGCGGCCCAGAGGATCGCCATGGCCAAGCGGGGCGTTTGGGTGAAGGCCTCCATTAAATCCGAGACCAAAAATTCGGAGACTTCAATGTCGGTGATCGGCTCAATGCTGTGATCCGACATATGTAGTAAAACGCTGCGCAGACCCAAAAAATCACCCGGAATCTGAAAGTCGATAATCTGGCGTTGGCCATCGTGCAGAATTTTATACGAGCAAGCCCAGCCCGACGCTAGAACATAGGCCGTATGCTCCGATTGCCCTTGGTGCACCAGATCGCGCCCGACGGTAAAAACCCGTCGCCGCTTGTGCAGGGCTTCAAGGGATGCAAGTTCGGTTTCGGATAGGGCGACAAAGGCCCCCAACTTACGAACCAAATAGGCATTATTCATCAATGTCGTCCTCATTTCGAGTCACAGCGAACTCTTCCGAAAAAAGGGCACTATTTGCTGATGTGGATCAGTGCAACTTAGGGATTATCTGTATACCTGTTCAGAGAGCAATTCAAACACCCTGAATATCGGGTACCTTCTTTATCAGAGGCAGTAAAACATGCCTGACCATGAAGCCTATTCAGGAATCGCGGCTTTGTCGATCTGCGAAGCACTACTTCTTGCGCTAAACGACGCAAAAGTCCTGCCCGAAAGCGAAATTTTAGGGGTTCTCAAGGACGCGTCTGCTACACATGAAAATGCTGACGGCTCAGAGGCTGACCTTGAAACGCACAAGGCTGTGGCAAGCCTAATTAATCGCATCCTCTCTGGTGGCGATTTTTCTCGCAAATCGTAGAATCTCACCTTGGAATAGGCCGTACGCGCCTAGGTGCTGTCAGACCAATTCGAACTCGTCTCTGCAAGGACAGAGAAACTGCCCTTTATGCCGCGCAAAGACCGCGCCACTCAGCCAGAGCGGCGGTGCGGTTTGCTTTGAAATGAACTCTTTGGAAAAGGCTGCGATCTTTGTTGAAGTGGTTGAAAACGGAGGCGTGAACAGAAACAAATTTCTGCAATGTTCGCATTCGGCGAAAGCGCTGCATCGCTCGTTCTCGTCGTCGGAACGGCAAGTGTGAATTCTCAGCCCGATTGTTTTTCCAACGCCCCGTTTCCTGTCTGGCCAAATTCCCGATGACCTTCATCGCCGCGCTATAGGAACGTAACTTGTCAGTGACTATTACCTCAGGTTGGCCGTACCGTTTCATTGCTTTCTTCATGAATTTAAGGACCGCGGCCCGATCTCGACGCCTGGTCACGTAGCTTTCTAACACCTCGCCTTCGCTATCAACCGCACGCCAAAGATAGTGCCTCTCACCGTTTATCCTTACAAAAACCTCATCTAGGTGCCACTGCCATTGAGGCCAGGACCTCAATCGTTCCACTCGTTTCCTCCGTATCTCTGAAGCAAGCATTGGCCCGAACCTGTTCCACCAAAATCGCACCGTTTGGTGGCTCACCTCAATACCTCTCTCGTGGAGTAAATCCTCTACGTTTCGAAGTGAGAGCGGAAATCGGACGTAAAGCATCGCCGCTAAGCAAATAAGCTTAGGGCTCGTTTTGAAATAGCGAAAAGGAGAGCGTTTTGTTATAATCAAACGCTAGTTGGTTGCCCCGCACCGCTCAAGGCAGTTTCTTCTGACAATGACATAATGAAACATATTGCTCAAAATTTCAATTCGTGCTGTCAATGTGAGGTTTTAATCACTCTCTTTCGCATAGTTGCCTAAAATTTTCTCTGCCTACAAATAAAGAGCACAGCCATGACACTAGACCAAGAACCAACACCACCCCAAACACAACTACGGCTAAATGATGCCGTCGATATGCGTTACCTTTTAAGGGAATACTATGATCTTTACCGGAAGATCGCGTCCGGTGGGAGCACCAAGATACGGAGCCACCAGCGCGCTGTTCGAGAAGCAATTGGGCGCGTCATCAAGGCAAATCCTCCCGTTGTTTTGCGCACCCCAGACCGATTGCCAGTAACGGATCATTTGCGTCGCTCCATTGACCTTGGTCGGAAGGATCAAATGGTGTCGATGGTCCGAGCACTTGACGCTGTACGTGACGATCTTTCTTGGGAATACGGTTACGAGAAAATTCCCAAGGGCTTAGCTCAAAAGTACGGTTATGCCGAGATTGCGGGCCCCAAGGGGCCGATCCGCACGACCGAGGTGATTCTTGGAGTAGTCCTTTTTGCACCAGGATGCACCTATCCCGCTCATGCACACAATGGCATTACAGAGAGTTATGTCTGCCTTTCTGGTGCCGTCAGCGAGAACCATCAGGGCGTTTACACCCCTGGATCTATGATATTCAACCCGCCCGAACAACTACACCGGATAACCGTTTCCGATATCGATCCGGCACTGCTCGCATATGCTTGGATCGCACCGCCCGAGATTCTAACTTCAAATACCATGAATTTTCGGAGATCAAAGTAGTGGCAGAGTGGTGCTATCATGTGTGGACATTTATGGACCCCTCCTTTTTGCAACACCTTAGTTAGATCTGGATAGGTTTCACGGTTTCTGACGTATATCCGGCTTCTGAATGCGGCCCGAAGTATCGTCGCCGCGAGCCCCCCTTTCGGCAGATTGCTTTACAATCGCCTGCCGGGCAATGGATGAATTTCCTCTCGCTTCTTCCTCATTGGCTCCAAGGGTGGTGCCATGTATGGACGGTGGTGTCATGTGTTGACGGCCCCTGTTTTGCAAGGATTTATTTGAGCTGATTTTGATCGTTGCAGGTTGCGGTCATGTGTCCGGCCTGTTGACGCGGTGCATGTGACCGCTGGCCTTTC
>NZ_JBGFCE010000016.1:0-80325 GCF_041205415.1 Falsihalocynthiibacter sp. BN13B15 | reverse complement strand
ATTACAAAAACTGGGATGCGAACTAAGGCAAAATGCCTAAGCGTCGCGGGATGGAGCAGCCCGGTAGCTCGTCAGGCTCATAACCTGAAGGTCGTCAGTTCAAATCTGACTCCCGCAACCATCGTCACAGAACAAGCCACCTTCGGGTGGCTTTCTGCGTTTCTAGGGTTCCCCAAAGCGAGAAGGCCCGCCAACTCTCCAACCAGCTCAATAGCTAATGCCTCCCCGTCTGGGGTGAGAGTTATGCTGGTGAGCAGGCTAAGGATGATCTCGCCAGCTTCTGTCCTTGTACTAGGCTCATTTAGGGCGTTTGTGAGGTTGGCCACCTTGCTGCGATACATATCAGCGAGGCCTGGGTGGAGCAGAACGGGCGGATTGCTGTCCGTCTCTGCTAGCTTAGCCTCTAAGCGGGCCTTCTGGGCTTCCAATTCATCCATCTTGGCTTTCAAGCTTGGGTGAAACATCCCCTCTGTAATGGCTTCAATGATTGAATCGATCTGTTTGGCTGTTTTTGCCAAGTCGCGTTCTGCTTTGGCGTGGTCTTGTCCGATTGTTGCAGCAAGACGGTTGTATTCTTCTTGATAGGACCGCGCAAACTCAGCAATCAGATCAGGATGCAGAAGGTGGTCTTTGAGGCCTGACAGAACACGGCCCTCTAAATCCGCCTGTAGGATGGACAGACGATTATTGCAGGTGCCTTTGTTGCGAGCATTGGCGCAGCCAAAGTAGGTCTTCCCAACAATGGTGAAGCCGCCTCCACAAGTTCCGCAGGTCAACGCACCTGAAAACAGATGTTTTGGGCGCTTTGCGCGTTCGGCGCGAATAACGCCATCGCTGATGACCTCACTACGGGTAGCTTTTTGGCGGGATTTGACACGGTTCCAAAGGTCGTCGAGAATAAGGCGGAGATCAGGAACCTCTTCAATGATCCAGTCTTCCGGTGGGTTCATGCGGGCCTGTCGTTTGCCGGAATTTGGATCCTTGATGAAACGCTGACGGTTCCAAATAAGACGGCCTTGGTAGAGTTCATTGTTTAGAATACCAGTTCCCCGCCGCCAGTTGCCATAGATGGTGGACATGCCCCAACCTGTGCCGCGTGGTCCATCGATGTCGTCGTCGTTGAGGCGACCACAGATAGCGCGTGGGCTATAACCGGAAGCGAACTCTTCAAAGATGCGTTGTACGATGGCAGCCTGTTCTTGATTGATGACCCGTTCGCCAGTTGTGAACGTACCATCAGCGCGTAACTCTCGCACAACGTCATAGCCATAAGTGATGCCGCCAGCAGACTTGCCTTTGCGCACTCGGCCCTCCATCCCACGGTGTGTCTTCTGTGCGAGGTCTTTGAGGAACAAGCTGCTCATCGTGCCTTTAAGGCCGATATGAAGTTCAGAAATCTCCCCTTCGGCGACGGTGACGATGGGAATTCCTTGAAACTGCATCTGTTTAAAGAAGGAGGCGATGTGCTCTTGGTCGCGGCTCAGGCGGTCGAGCCCTTCCGCGACGACCACGTCAAACTTGCCGTCACGAGCATCCAGCAACAGTTGTTGGTAGGCAGGGCGCAAGTGTGTCGCTCCACTGATGCCACGGTCGGCATAGGCAAAGGCGGTGTTGGTCCTCAATCAAGGCGTCGCTTTGGTGGTCAGTGGAGTAGCGCGTGTAAATGGCTGCGCATGGGACAGGTCTTTAGGTTGAATTTGGCCCTGCCTATTATAGGCACGTATCCGGGCATGTCTTCAACTTTCGATTGCACCTGGGTGCAATCGAAACGCTCTATTTATCTATGAACCCCCTAGTGCCTAGAAGCACGTTTGCTATTGCGAATACCGCTTACAATGGCCTGAAAGTCGTTGCTTGCACTGATACCCGTCGCGCGGTTGTAGTGCTTCTCTGACATATCGCGCGTTGCATGGCCGAGGATGTCTTTCGAATCTTCCGCTCGGCAACACAAGCGGAACCCGTCACGCGTTGTTTGGATGTGATCCCCGACTTGCATTAAAAGCAGGGATCGACGGCGGAAGGGGTGCGCGATGAGAAAGCCTATCATCTAACCTTGGCGAAAATGCGAAGCCGCTCTTCGCGCTGAACTTGGTGGGTTGGCTTCTACGCCTGCCATGCGCTTGAGGCTCCAGTCAAATAGTTCCCTAGTAGCAGTGGGATGTGGTGCCGGAAGGGACTGAGCGTTTGCTTTTGCCAAGAGGCGATTCGAAACCATTGAGAGCAAGGTTTGAGGCCACGATGTCAAGACTTAGTATCAAGTTCGCGAAAGATTTTGGTTTTAGACGCGTGTCGCATTCTGCGATGTACGCCCGAATATTATGCTCACAAACGTGCGGATACCAGAGTGTCGGGGTCATAGCGCAACAAAAACGAGAGCCACTGCCCATATTCGCTCGCTGCGCAAATACAGTATGTGACTAGAAAACTAGTCCGTGATGCAGAACAGAGTAGGCAATCCCCTGAAACGGTGTTGATGGCACAGCCTTGCGTTCGTTGCATAGCAGCATTGATGGCGATCCGCATTGTGCAATGGCAGCATCGCCCCCATATCCAATCATGTTAGCGCAATCCGGCGCAGCAGAAAATTCAAGTGAGGCAAGCCAATGGCATTTGCAACAAACATCCGCGCCACAGAAGCTGGCATTCTAGATCGTATCATCGCAGCCTACAAAGGGCTCGTTGAGCGCAATGAACAGTACAAAGTGTACTGCGCAACTTACAATGAGTTGAACGCTCTTTCCGGTCGTGAGCTTGCCGATATTGGCATGAACCGCTCGATGATTAACGATATCGCGATTGAAGCGGCCTATAAATAAGAATTCTTAATCGGACCTTCTTCTCCCTAGGTCTGAGGAAAGAGCAGTGACATTTACCCCCTCCTAGAGGTCGCCGCACCTATCCGGAGCAACACTCAAAAACGAACCGCTGATGACCCTCTCCTCCCTGGGTCGGATGCAATAGACCTTAAGCACTTATCCTCCTCCCAAGTGCAAGAGGTCGCATTTCCGGGGCGAAAGCCTCAACTATTCCGAAGGATATCGATCCTCCCTGATATCCAACGTGAACTGCGCCGACCCACTCTCCTCCTCCCAGAGGCTAGGCGAGGCGCAAAAGCAAAACGGCGATGCTCACCTCCTCCCGAGCATCGCCGTTTTTTATGCCTAGAAGTTGTCTACGTCCCGAACTTAGGCTACTCGTTTACCAATTGTACCCTTTAAAGTCTCTCGCACCCGCTGGAATGTTCGGGTACTTTTTCACGCTCTCTTCGTATTTCCCTACCGCTGAAAGCCGGCAGGTTTATGGGAAGCTGGGCGCGCGCGTATAAGGAGGCTCCTGTCTAGCAATTAGTCTAGACTGCGATGAAAGCAGTTTGGTCATATAATCTCAAAGCCAAACTGTGATCGGCTTCTAAACAATTGATGTGGGAAACGCTTCTGCGCTTCCGATTTTGGAGCGCGGTGTTCTGAATGGAAGGTATCAAAACAAGCGTGATTTTTTAGCCCGAACCGTGAATTCGAATCCTAGGTCTTCCGTTGGCAGAGATATTGATTTGAAATGTTAACACAGACAGGGACATCTCGTGCCACCGAAATCCTAACCGCTCCGCGACTGCGTCCATGGTTCCGCGCCCTTAACGTCGACATAGGTGCTATAGACAGATGTGGAGGCTGTGATGAACAGCCGCTGCCCGTCCGGTCCACCGAAGCACAAGTTGGCCACAGTTTCCGGAACAAGTATCTTGCCCAAAAGCGAGCCGTTGGGCGCAAAACAATGTACCCCGTCTCCCGCCGATGACCACAGATTTCCAGCTGTGTCCACACGCATCCCATCTGGCAAGCCGCAATCCAGCGTGGCGAATACCCCTTTGTCGATGAGGCGTGTGCCATCGACGTCGAATTGTCGGATGACGGGCGGTACGCTGTCATCATGGCTCGACCCGCTTTCCGCGATATAGAGCCGTGTCTCGTCGGGCGAAAACACTAATCCGTTGGGCTGGACGAAATCCGAGACGACAGGGACTAGATCACCAGTTGCGGGTTCGAGACGGAAGACGTGGCTAGCCTCCTGTTCGCGGTCGCCACGATATCCTTCGAAGTTGGAAATGATGCCGTAAGTCGGGTCGGTAAACCAAATCGCACCATCCGAAGAAACCACGACGTCATTGGGAGAATTGAGCCGTTTTCCCGCGTAATGTGATGCGAGCACTGTCAACGATCCATTGAGTTCTGTGCGCACGACATCGCGCGTTCCGTGGCGGCATCCGATGAGGCGGCCCGTTTGATCACGGGTGTTTCCGTTGTTAAATTGTGTACCCGTACGATAAGTTGACAGACCCTCATTCTCGCTCCATCGCATTACCCGCTGCGAAGGGATGTCGGAAAACAGTAGGCAATCGTGGTCACCGAACCAGACAGGACCCTCGGTCCACGTGAAACCGCTAGCGATCTGGTTGAGTTGGGCCATCGGATGCACAAGTTGCAGAAAGCGATCGTCAAGGGCGAGGAGGAAGGGAGGGAGGGTTATCATGCGCGTATCCTTCTCGTGCTTGCGGCGATCACAATCCCGATGATGATTAGCCCCGTGACCATCATTCTAACACCCGCACCCAGCCCGTAGGAGTTGAGCATCGAGACGACGAGGAACATAAACAATGAGGCACCCCAGACGCCCGGCACATTGGACATGCCGCCCGCGATTGAAGTGCCGCCGATGACCACAACGGCGATAGAGGTGAGCAGATATTCCTGCCCCATGTTCAGTGCCGCGCCGCCCGAGAAGCTGGCGAGCAGATACCCCGCTAATGAGGCGAAGACGGCGGCGCTAATGTAAGTCGTCGCGCGGACCAGCTCGACGGGAATACCCGCCAAACGTGCGGCGCGCAGGTTTTGACCCGAGGCCAGAAGCCATCGCCCGAAAACACTTCGTTCCAGTACAATCCATACGAGGATCGCCAGCCCTAACCCGACGAGCGCCACGTTCGGAATACCAACTGTGCGCCCTGTGGCAAAGTCGGCAAGCTCGGTAGGCGGTTTAATTCTTAGGCCACGGTTCGACCAGATTGCTATGGATTGATAGACCAGAGATGCGGCGAGCGTGGCGATGATCGGCGGTAAGCGGAGCAGGTATATCAATGCGAAATTCGCGCTTCCCGTACCAAGGCCCACGCCAAGTGCCACGAGGAGACCAAGTGGCGCTGTGCCCGCTTCTGTGCCCATGGTTTTGAGCGCGAGCGTACCTGCCAACGTCATCGTCGCGGGGATGGATAGGTCCACGTTGCCAGGGCCAAGTGTGATGACCAGCATCTGCCCCAAGCCCACTATGGCGGCAAACGCGCCAAACGACAGGGCAGCATAGGCCAACTCACCCGCGCCTCGTCCTTGAGTGAGCGCCATGATCATCATGAACGCCGCAGCAGCAGCCACCCATGACCAGATCCACGTCCGCGATGCGAGGAATTTAAATATAGGCATCACGACACTCCCCGGTCACTACGGGTGAAGATAAGGCGTGCTGTCAGCACTAGAATAAGGATCGCGCCTTGGGCGCCGATCTGCCAGTCAGGACTGAGCCGCATGAAAGAGAGGAACGACGAGGCCAGCGCCAGCGTCAGCGCGCCGATGACCGCGCCGAAAGCACTCACGCGCCCCCCCACGAACTCGCCACCTCCTAGGATCACACCCGCAATCGACAGGAGTGTATAGCGCAGCGCGATGTTGGCATCCGCTGAAGTTGCCAACCCGACGAGTGCGACACCGGCAAGTACGCCGAATAGTCCCGCAAGCGCGTAGGCCAGCGCCTTGAGCCGGATCAGCGACCACCCAGCACGTTCAACGGAAGCGGCATTGCCGCCGACCCCGCGCAGAACCGTCCCGATGCCCGAGCGCATGATCAGAAAATGCGACGCGGTGGCGATCAAGATCGCGGCCACAACGGCCATTGGTACAAGTGGGGGTTTCACGGTCATCAGGCTACGTACCCAAGCTGGGGCGGATCCACCGGGTGACGGGAGAATCATCACGGCGAGTCCACCCCAGACGAACGACATTCCGAGCGTGACCACAATTGCGGGCAGTTCGAAACGATGGATCAGCGCGCCCATGCCCGCATATGCAGCAACCAAGAGTGCGAGGATTAAGCCGCCTAACATCGGGTTTTCGTTAAGAAAAGTTGCGGTTACGCAGGCCGCGAGACTCACGAACGCGCCGAGCGACAGGTCGATGTCATTGACCATGATGATCATCATCTGGGCCACCGTCGCCAAGGCAATTGGTATAGCAAGATTGAACAGCAAGTTGATCCCGAAATAACTCATTGCACGGGGCTGCATATAGAAAGTCGCGACCAGAAGGATGGCGAGAGAAAACACGGGAAGGAGGATGCGGTGGCGGCTAAAAAGCGCGATCATGCGGAGACCTCCTGCATCTCGAAAGAGGCTTTGAGAATGTTTTCCTCAGTTATTTCCCCGACTGTGAGTTCCGCTGAAATCTTTCCATTGCGGAAGACGAACACGCGGTCGCATTGGCAGACCTCTTCGATCTCAGTTGAATACCAGAGGAACGTACGGCCTGCTGCGGCCTCGGTTCTAATCATGTCATAAACGTCCTGTTTCGTGCCCACATCGACGCCGCGCATCGGGTCGTCCATCACCACAATCGGCGCGGTCGAGGCCAGCGCGCGAGCGAAGAGCACTTTTTGTTGGTTGCCGCCCGAGAGCGATAGAATTCGGTTAGAGAGGTCGTCGGTGCGGATGCCGATGCGCTTCTTCCAATGGGAGGCGATGCGGGTTTCTTCCGTGCGATCCACAAAGCCGCGTTTGGAGACCTGTGACTGGATCGAGATCGTGGCGTTTCGCAGGATGCTCCAGAGCGGTAGGATGCCGTCCCGCCCGCGATCTCCTGCAACGAAAACGATGTCCGAGGCTTTGCCTGTGCGCCAGCTTGAGGTTCGCTCGAAATAGGCGCGGGCGAGGGCTTCGGCCTGACCGTGGCCCGCCAGCCCTGCTAGGCCCACGATCTCTCCGCGTTTTGCGTTAAGACCCGATTCCGTTTGTAAAACGACTTCGCCGAAAGTGCGTGCTACCGTAGGGTTTGCGGCGACGGTCTCCTCGGCGGCAACATGGCCCATCGCGTCGACAAGCCCCTCGCGGGTGAATTCCTCGGTGGGTCGTGCGGCGACGATCTTACCGTCTTTCATGACGATAATTAAAGTCGCCACATTGAAAACCTCCCCCAGCATATGCGAGATGAAAATCACCGCTCCGCCCGCTTCGCAAAAACTGTGTATATGAGACAGGAGCTGGTTGGCGATGCCTGCGTCGAGCGAGGACGTCGGCTCATCGAGAATAATAAGGCGCGTGTCACCACCGCGCGGGGCGAAACCGATGGCAATTTCAACCATCTGGCGCTCTGCAATCGTCAAACGGTCCACCGTAGTGTCCGCGTCAATTCTGTGGCCAGGAAAAACTTGATCAAGGCTCTTAGTAATTTCGGCGCGCGCTTTCGCCCGCCACCCGAACGCCTTCAGATCGCTGTGCGAAATTCGTAGGTTCTCGGCAACTGTCAGGTTGGGACAGAGCGACAACTCCTGAAACACCGAGCGCACACCCGCCGGCAAGGCGCGAGTCTCGCCAGAGGCGGGAAAAGATATATTTCCCCCAGTCGGCGCAAGGCCCCCGTTTATAAGATTGACCAGAGTGGATTTGCCCGCTCCGTTATGGCCGACCAATCCGATACATTCGCCTGGGGTTATGGATAGGCTCACACCGTCAAGCGCCCTGACCGGACCGAAATGTTTTTCGGCATCGGTCAAGGCAACTATTGGCGTGCCATCACGTTTGGCACTTGTCATGTGGATTACATGGCTCCCGAGATCACGCCCTTGGCGTCTTCGAGTGAGTAATCCGTGGTCGCAACCGAACCTTCGGTCGTGGTTGCCAGAGCTTCGTCGAGCGTATCTTGGGTCACTTTCAAGAACGGCACGCTTAGGTCCTTGGGCACTTCAGCGCCGTCGAGGATTTGTTGTGCGACCCAGAAAGCCAGTGAAGCAACCCCAGGCGCAATCGAGAGCGACATTGTCTCGTAACCGTTAGCGTCACGTTGCTCGGCCCACCATGCCATTTCGTCCTGACGGTTGCCCAGAACAATCAGCGGCGTATCGCGACCGGCAGCCTTGAACGCTTGAGCCGCACCGTAGCCGTCACCGCCTTGTGTTACGACGCCGACCACTTCGGGCAGCGAAGGCAGGATGCCCGCAACAGCCTTTTGCGCCACGTCTTGTGCCCAGTCTCCATGCACAGAGCCGACGATTTCGAATTGTGGATTTTCCTCGACGCCCTTATGGATACCAGCGGAAATTTCGTCATCCACGAAGACGCCCGCAAGGCCGCGGATTTCGAGAAGTTTTCCGCCTTCGGGGAGGCGTTGCGAAAGGTATTCAACCTGAAGTTTGCCCATGCCCTCGAAGTCGACGGCGATGCGCCATGCGCAAGGCTCGGTGACAATGCCGTCAAAGGAGACAACAGTCACGCCTGCATCACAGGCTTCCTTGATCGCACCGTTGAGCGCAGTGGGCGATGCCGAATTGACGACGATGGCGTCGTAGCCCTGCAAGATCATGTTTTGGATTTGAGCGGCTTGTTCAGTCGCTTGGTTCTCTGATGTGGTGAAGGAATCGGCGGCGGCAACAGCGCCCTCTTCGACAGCCTTATTTCCGACTTCTTCCCATGACTGGAGCATGGCCTGACGCCACGAATTGCCAGCATAGTTATTGGACAGAGCAATACGCGCGTCCGATGTCTCTGCTTGAACGGTTGTCGCGGCCAAAGCAAATGCGGTCGCACTGAGCAGCAGTGATTTCATGGTATTTCCTCCCGTTGGTGCGCCCTCATCCTCGAGGCGCGTTTTGGTGCTGCCGCGAATGGGCGGCAAAACCTTGACAAGGGTCCGCTTCTATCGGTCGCTTGTAAAGCATGCTCTACGCAAATATGTTGCGGGTTCCCGCACGCGCTATGCGCGGATCACCGTTTGCCTGTGGCCCTGCGCGAGGTACAGTAACCATCAAGGCACTCGGGGAGGGTGCCAAGGAGATGAACATGGCAAGGCTTGCACTCACATCGGAGTCAGATGCGCACCAGCGCGATATTTTCTTGCGGATATCCGCACATCTCGCGCATGAGACAGGCATTCAATCAGCGCTTTATGCAGTTGCACGCGAGGTGGCCGAGGTTCTACCTCACACGCATTTCGACATCTGCCTTCTCGATGGCCCGGGGTGGTGTGTCTCTTATGAGGTCGGGATCACGACCCGCTGGTCGCGCCGCCGCACGCGGATTGAAGTGGCCCCTGTCCGCGATCTTCTCACGGGCAAGATCCCGCATATGATTTGTACCAACGCGATGGAGGACCCTCGCCAGACCTTTGTGGGTGGACGCAGCGAGCCGATCTTCAACCACGGCCTGCGCTCGCGGGTCCATGTCGGTATGCGCGTCATGGGGCAGCTCATCGGCACGCTCAACATCTCGCATAGCGACGCTGGGTTGTTCGATGATGAGTCCCTGCGTTTGACCGAGCATTTAGGCGATCTCCTCGCGCCTTATTTCCATGCGTTGCGCCTAATCGAAAAAGCGCAGCGAGATGCTTTCGAGCGCGCCGAGGTCAAATCCCGCGAAGAAGTTCTGCGCCAAGGTGCGTCCCGCCTGACTCAAGCCTTCGAGCAGGAGCGCCAGCGCATCGGGATGGATCTCCACGATCAGACACTCGCGGACCTCACCCACTTGCTTCGCACAGTGAAGGACGACCGGTCGTCGCTCGACCGCTCGGCTCTGGCGTATAGCCTCACGGCCTGTATCGGCGAGTTGCGCGCAATCATAGAAGAGGCCGTGCCGTCGCAACTCGAATTGTTTGGGTTCAGCCACGCCATTTCCGAGAACCTCGAGAAGGGCGCCCGCGCCACAGACCTCACCGTGTCCGTCACTGACGTGACAGACGGGGCTATTGATGACCTTGACCCGATGGTGCGCACGGCCGTATTTCGCATAACACAGGAGGCGACAAACAATGCCATGCGCCACGCCGCCGCGACCCATGTTAGCGTAACAATTGACCGCGGGCGAAGCGGAGGTCTATGCGTGCGGGTGCGCGACAACGGGCAGGGCATCTCACTCAACCCCACGCAGCGCAAGTCGGGTATCTTGCATATGGAAACCCGCGCCCGCCTGATCCTTGCGCGGCTGGAGATCGAGGACGTCGGCGGCACTTGTGTCACGCTCTCCCTTCCTAAGGATTCGAAAGGTGCGCGGCCATGAAACTTCTCGTTGTCGAGGACGACCAGTTCCACGCACACTTTATGCTCGATGCTGTGGCAGAGGCTCTGCCAGAAGTAACCGAGATCATCCATATGTCGGATGGACGCGCGGGCGAAGAGGAAGCATGTTCGGGGAAATACCGCGCCGTGGTGCTCGACCTTCAAATGCCGTCGCGCAACGGTATCGAAGCTGCGCGCTCAATCTGGGCGTGTCAGCCGAGCACCCGGATTCTGTTCTGGACCAATTACGCTGACGAGGCCTATCTGCGTGGTATTTCTAAGATCGTGCCTGAGGACAGCGCTTACGGATATCTCCTGAAGACCGCATCGACTGCGCGGCTTCGGCTGGCGTTGCGCGCGGTGTTGATTGAGGGGCAAATCATGGTTGACCGCGAGGTGCATCGCTTCCAACAACGTTCCTCTACCCCGCGCGATACGCTCACGGATAGTGAGTTTAATGTGCTCCTTGATTTGGCGCTGGGCATCACGGACAAAGGTATCGCCGAGCGTCGCGCCATGTCTTTGAGATCTGTTCAAAATAGGTTGGTCTCGCTCTATCAAAAGCTAGGCGTCGAAGATGACGAAACGGGTGCCATCAACAAGCGCACGCGTGCCATTAATCGCGCCCTGATCACTCGGACGTTGAATGTTGAAACGCTGGTATCGGCGGCTAACGATATGGAAACTTGGTATCGAGCCCGTTCGCCAGAAGCTGGTTGATAAACTCAGGGGGGCACTGTCAAAAGGAGCTAACTTGAACAGGGTAGGGCGGTTTCGTAGCGTTTGCGGATGACAAAACCTTCGCCAATTCGCTACTTCAAGACGTGTCCTGAAATCATCCGCCTAGAAGTGACGCTCTACGTTCGATTTCCACGTTCGCTTCGAAATGTGGACGATACTTTTGCATGAACGAGGCATCGATATCAGCCATGAAATCGTCCGTTTCTGGTGGAACCGATTTGGCCCAATGTTTGCGTCGGAAATTCGTCAGCGGCGTGTCTGACAATTGCGCTCTTATTTGAATTGGCAATGGCATCTGAACGAAGTCTTCATAAAGGTTAACGGCGTGAGGCATTATTTGTGGCGCGCGGTTGATCATGAAGGCGAGGTTCTGGAAAGCTATGTTACGAAACGCCGCGGTTGGGTTGCGGCGTTTAAATTTGTAAAGAAAGCGATGAAGCGGTATGGTCAGCCAGATGTAGACGTCACTGATAAGTTACGTTCTTATGGCGCTGCGTTTTACAGCGTCCAGTACAATATGAGGCTTATAAGTCGTGATATGACGACGGACAGTTTGGGATCAGCAAGCGCGGTGATCGGTACTTGCGTACACTTTTGATCCACGGAGCCCGAGCTGTTCTTGGCAAAGCTGGCGGAAAACAGGATGCGAGAAGCGTCTGGATCAACCGGATGCGTGAGCGGCGACACCCAAATGTAGTTGCAGTGGCCCTTGCCAACAAAAATGCCCGAATTGTGTGGTCTATCTTGTCCAAGAACGAGGACTACCGCGGACCCGAAACGCCACAAGCCGCCTGAGAAAAGCTCAGAGCAAAACGAATAAAGGAGGACACTCCCGACATAATTGCAGCAACTTGGCAAGGGATGGTGAGACGACACGTTCCGAAGCTTCTTAAACCTGATGTGTGGACCGGCAAGGCGAAAGCCGATGCCTTGGAGCCAATGAGGAAGACGCGAGCGGAAATCCATCGGGGCTCGCGGCGACGATACTTCGGGCCGCATTCAGAAGCCGGATATACGTCAGCAACCGTGAAACCAATCCAGCTCTAACTAAGGCGTTGCAAAAACGCGGGGTCCATATACGTCCACACATGACACCACCGTGGCGTGTGTAGGATATATTGCTCATTCAACCACAACTATCCGTCGCAAAGCTGATCGTCGAGTTAATGTGTCAATGCCATCGCCGCACAACATCTTGCGGCAAAATCGACGAGTTCATGCCATGGAAATTGCAGAAACAAACAGACAGGCAAGCAGATACCGTTTAGACTTAAAATCTTAAACCATCTTTTATTTGAAAAGGAACCATCAAAAATGTGGCAAAAACTTCATTTAAACTACTCGTCTTGGCGACCCGCGCAGGGAGCAGCAGTACTAGCTTGCGCAGTATCGCTTGCTTCTGCTGCTTGGGCACAGGACGAAAAACCAAATATCCTTGTGATCTGGGGTGACGACATCGGTCAGTCCAACATTTCCGCCTATACCAAGGGATTGATGGGGTATCGGACCCCGAACATCGACCGCGTTGCAAACGAGGGTATGATCTTTACCGATTACTACGCTGAGCAGTCCTGCACCGCCGGGCGTTCGTCCTTTATCATGGGCCAATCTGTTTTCCGTACGGGCCTGTCCAAAGTTGGTATGCCCGGTGCGGAACAAGGCATGCAGATCGAGGATCCGACGATTGCTGGTTTGCTTAAGGCGCAAGGATATGCGACCGGCCAATTTGGCAAAAACCACTTGGGCGATCAAGACGATATGCTGCCAACCAACCATGGTTTCGACCAATTCTTTGGCAATCTCTATCACTTGAATGCCGAAGAAGAACCGGAGCTGGAAGACTACCCAGATGATCCTGCGTTCAGAGAAGCCTATGGCCCACGGGGAGTTGTCAAGTCATCCGCCGATGGCACAATCGAAGATACAGGACCGCTGACTAAAAAGCGCATGGAAACTGTGGATGATGAAACCGTAGCTGCAGCGCTCGATTTCATCAAGCGCCAGGAAGAAGCCGACGTGCCATGGTTCGTGTGGTGGTCCGGAACGCGAATGCACTTCCGCACGCACGTTAAAGACGAGTTGCGCGGCGTGTCCGGGCAGGATGAGTATGCCGACGGCATGGTCGAACACGACATGCATATCGGTCAGTTCCTCGATCTTCTCGATGAACTTGGCATCGCGGAAGAGACCTTTGTGTTTTATTCAACCGACAATGGCCCGCATTTGAACAGCTGGCCTGATGCGGGCATGACGCCGTTCCGTGGCGAAAAGAACACCAACTGGGAAGGCGGGTGGCGTGTGCCTGCGATGGTCCGTTGGCCCAACAAGATTGAGCCGGGTTCTGTCTCCAACGCAATCATGCACCACATGGACTGGTTGCCGACCTTCGTTGCGATGGCCGGCGAACCAGAAATCAAGGAAAAGCTGTTGGAAGGCGTGACAGTTGCCGAAGTTGGCGGCGGTCGTGACTACAAGGTTCATTTGGACGGCTATAACACTCTGCCTTATCTGCTAGGCGAGGAAGAGGATACGCCTCGCAAAGAGGTGTTCTACTTCTCTGATGATGGTGACCTGACGGCGTTGCGCGTGAACGACTGGAAAGCGATCTTCCTTGAGCACCGCTATCCTCAGACCCTACAAGCTTGGGCCGAGCCATGGACCGAACTGCGCATTCCCTTGTTGTTCAACCTGCGTCGCGATCCGTACGAGCGCGCCAATGTGACGTCGAATACCTATTGGGATTGGTATCTGGACCATGTGTTCCTGCTGCTTCCCGCAGCAGAGTATGTGGGTCAGTTCCTCGCCACGTTCGAAGAATACCCGCCACGTCAGAAACCGGGTAGCTTCACCATCGG
The DNA here is from genome assembly GCF_041205415.1 of Falsihalocynthiibacter sp. BN13B15. Lineage (NCBI taxonomy): Bacteria > Pseudomonadati > Pseudomonadota > Alphaproteobacteria > Rhodobacterales > Roseobacteraceae > Falsihalocynthiibacter > Falsihalocynthiibacter sp. BN13B15. Next base: position 66,427 of record NZ_JBGFCE010000016.1, on the reverse strand, counting down.
CGATGCAAAGGACAAGATCTTCTCCCAGATGGGATCCAAGTAAGAGATTTTGCAAACAACCGAGGCCGCCCTTAACCGGGGCGGCCTTTTTGAATTGAGTATGGCAAGAAAAAGTCGGTGAGGCACTGTCAGAAGAAATTCGCTTGAGGCGGGCAGGGCCAGCAACTAGCGTTTGGCCATGAGAAAACGCTCCCCTTTTCGCTATTTCAAAACGAGCCCTGAAATCATCCGTCTAGCGGTGATGCTTTACGTTCTGTTTCCGCTTTCGCTTAGGAATGTGAAGGATCTTCTGCATGAACGAGGCATCGATGTCAGCCACGAATCAGTCCGTTTCTGGTGGAACAGATTTGGGCCGATGTTTGCAGCTGAGATCCGTAGAAAGCGGGTCAGTCGGATGCGATGTTACTCGAATTGGCAATGGCACCTGGACGAGGTTTTTGTGAAGATAAACGGCGAATTGCACTATCTATGGCGTGCTGTGGATCACGAGGGTGAGGTACATTTAACCAACAGGCCATGATCCCACGGAGCTTTGACCACGCCCCCATTCAACCGCCAATTTCACTCCATTGGCATCGATTTCAACTGCCTTGGCTGCCTTGAGTAAAAATGATCCAAATCCTGAACAACGTCGGATTCCATAAAATGGCAGCCTTTCCCTAGTTGAAGGCTTTTTCGGGATTCTTCAAAAGTTCTCATGAACTCCTTTGCTCTAGCACGCCAACTACCAGTCCCTGTGTTTATGTACGGAAAGGCTATTTCAAAAAAATCTCGGCACTGGTCTTCGATGGAATAGATGTTCAACCGTTGATCTGCGGATCCGCATGGCGTCAGGTTTTTCTTCCAGCCTGCGCTCGATGTCATCCAGAACATCCTCTTGATCCCAACGTCGGATGCGGCGCAACTTCTCGGTCGTGCAGCGCGACTTGAGATGGCAATTTGAACAGGCCGACAGATGCCTGTCAATCGCAGAGTAAAAAGGGCTCAAGTCGCGGCGGAACATTACTCCACTAAGCTATTGTTTACACTGCGCTTTGGTGCGCATGCCCCCAAATAGCTAACGCGTGCCAAAGTGCATGTTGGCCCAAGGGGCCGACATTGACACGCAACGCAGCGAACGGCGTCTCTGAGCCGATTCTGTGGAAAAACTCCGTGTTGCTGCCGTTGGGGAGCAGTGCAATTGTTGGGCCAACTCTACACAGAACTGGAGGGGAGTGGGTCTCCGGTCAACATCAACCGTCGTAGTAATTTTTACCATAGTTTGCGTATGCACTGTGTACTCCACCATAGCCATATCGCTTCATACCTCCTGGGGCTATCTGATTGAGAACTAGTCCAGTTACGCGTGCATTAACGGACTCAAACGAGCGCAAGCCCTCAACGACTTGTGATTTCGAAGTAGAATCCCATTTGACCGCATATAAAATGGCGTCCACAGACTGGGCGATAACCCTTGCGTCCGGAACAACTAGAACAGGAGGCGAATCAATAATAATAATGTCATAGGCTTGACGAGCTTGCGCGAGAAATTTGGCAAAGCTATCTGAGGTAAAAATGTCAGCAGCGCTTGCAGATCCTTTTTCACCTACAAGTATATCAGCACCAAGCTGTTTATGGTGAGCCACTACGTCCGATAGCTTAGCTTCCCCAGAAATGACGGAAATGATACCACGCTCTTCACTAATATCGAAATATTGGTCGAATACACGGCGCCGCATATCGCCCTCGATTAGAAGAACTTTTTTACCAAGCCCAGAGAAATTTTGCACCAACGCAATAGATTGAGTGGTTTTCCCTTCGCCAGGGATGGACGAGGTTGAAAGAATAATTTGAGGAGGTTTATCAATGTTCGACAAGAGGACCGACGTGCGCAAATTTCTCACTGCCTCCGCCGAGGCGGATGCTGGTTTTGTAACCAAATACTCCAATACACCCTTTCGCTTCCGCGCCGGAATGATGGGAATTTGACCCATCACAGTATAGCCCGTGTAAGCTTCGAGTTCTTCGGCAGAACGGAATTTATTTTGCCGCATTTCGCGCAGTAAAACTAGAGCTGCACCCAAAAAGACCCCAAGAATTCCAGACAGCGCCAAAATGCGAGATTTATTAGGTGCGGATGGGCTCGTAGGTACGACTGCCCGCGACAGTACCCTGCTATCTGCCTGTTGAATACCTTGCTGAACGGAAGTTTCTTTCAGCCGGCCCAGAAAATAGTCGTAAATCAACCGGCTAGCCTCAGCTTCGCGTAACAATTGCTGAAGAACAACTAAATCTTTAGATTGCTGCTCGACCTGTTTTTCCAACTCATCCATCGATTTTTGAAGTGCCATTTTTTGAGCCGTTGAACGTGTTTCCTCAACTTTCGCGCGGTCTATTTCTCGTTGAAATTGTTTGTCAAAAACATCAGAACTCATAGTTCCCTTTTCAACAAGATCAAAAGTGCGCTTCAGTGAACTATCACCAGCTATGTCGATCATTTTCGAGCGGTTGCCGGTTTCAAGCGCGGATTCTAGATCACGTAGCCGCATTGTCGCAATTTTACTGGTACTAGCCGCGCCTCCAAGACGTTCTCGAAGATCCTTCACCTGCCGATTGAGCCCTTCTAGAGAAGCTGGGCTCACCAGTGCGGTGCCTGAATTGAATGTTTTCACCGCAGATTCCGCAGTCTCCAATTCGACCTGAAGTTCAGAAACTCGTTCAGTTAGCCAAGTCGTTGCCTGTTCAGTAGCTTCAAATTTAACATCGAGCTGATTAAGGATATAAACTTCCGCAAGGGAATTAGCTATAAGTGCCGATTTTTTTTGGTCGGGCGTCGTAACCGTGATGCGATACACATAGGTGTCAGATACGTTTGACACCGAAATTGCTTCCAAAACATTGCTAATCACCGAATCCATGATCGTTTCAGCTGACGGTAGCAATCTTGGTGGAGCTTTGCCAAAGATGAGTTCTTTAACAGCAGCCTTAGCAGCCAGCTTAACGGCTCCGACACTATACTTGCTTGCTTTGGATGATGGTGTAGCCTCTGAACGTACTTGGCCATTAAAATTAGGGTCTTGAAGCAGATCCAGTCTCTCCACCAGTTTTTTAATAAGCTCCCGAGATTGGAGGACTTCAATCTCAGTGAAAATGCTCATATAATCGCCGGACATCCCAGACAAAACACCTTCAATGTTCGTAATTTGCTCGTCGCGCGTCTCCAGAACCACAAAAGAATTTGCTGTGTAGAGCGGTATGGAAACAACGTACGCCTTGTACCCTCCTATCAAGACTGCAAGCACCGTGGTTAAAGCAATCCACCATTTCCCACGCCATACGGTTCGAAATAATTTTCCAAGGTCGATTTCATCGTCGGTTGCAATAGACACAGTGGGCGACGAAGCGTTCATTTTTTTACTAGTCAAGGTTTTTTCTTTCGCGCTATTCAGACACATAAACTGGAAAAAATCGAAAATTGCGCGTCCAAATGTACATGTTCCAATTTCTTACTCTTTACATGAAAAGTAGCTTTCTCACAGCATTTCCCCAAAAGCAACTTAAAACCCATCGGAAACGGCCAACGCTGCCTGCGCGCTCCATTCAGTCAGCGTCTAGTTCTAGATTATTTGAAACGCTTTTCTTCAGTGCCAACCCTCACCTTGCAGCCACAAATTGAATATTGGGGTAATCCCCCCCATTTTAAGAGGGTCCAGCCGTGGAAATCACGTAGCTGTTTTCAGTTTCATTGCGGGTGTTATGCTGCCGATGCCCAGTTGGGGCGCTCGCTGTTGTAAGATGGGGTGAACTTCGTCCCTGTTCCCGGACATTGGGGTACTTTACCCCCAGTCCGGGAACAGGGCACCAAATGGGACAACATCGAAGAACGTACACTGACGATTTCAAGGCAGGCGCGGTTGATCGGCTTTATGAGCCAGGAGCGACACAGGGCAGCGTAGCCAAAGAGCTTGGCATAACAGGCACGCAGCTAAAAACGTGGCGGCTTGAGATAGAAGCGTTTGGGTCAACTGAAGCGAAGCGTCGTCAAAAGTCAGATGCGGCAGAATTGGATCGTTTGCGCAAAGAGAATAAGCGTCTGGCCCAGGAAGTGGAGATTTTGCACAAAGCATCCGCTTTTTTCGCGACGCGGGCGGTGAAACCATGACGAACAAGCGCGCTTTCGTCACCGCCCATAAAACCAAATATGCGGTTTTCATTCTCTGCAGGTTATTGAAAATGTCCAGGGGTTGGTTCTACGGCTTTGTTGCAGGCCAACCGGATAGGGATCAGCGATTCTTTGAGCGTAAGGCTCGGGATGAAGAACTGCTTCTAAAGATTAAGGTGTTCTTCAAAGCCAGTAACAAATGCTAAGGGTCCAAGCGGATCCACCAGGATTTGTTGGCGGGGAATGAGGCCGTCTCTGAGCGTCGCGGGGCCCGAATAATGAAGGAAAACAAGGTGTCACCACGCCTGAAGAAGCGGAAAAAGAGTTAACCGCGAATTTTGGTGATGGCAGGATTTTCAGGTGGCGTATCATGGATGTGATTGATGCATCCAATATTTCCAGGAAAGGAAAGATACGCCATGACAGAGACTACAGTTACACCCCTCATGCAGCCAGGGGAATTTTCAGATCAGCTGACGTCGGTTCTGCGCAGCGGCGCTCAAGCGCTGTTGAGCCAGGCCATTGAGGCTGAGGTTGCCAACTTTATGGCCAGTCATGCGCAAGAACAGCTTGAGGATGGGCGGGCCCGGCTTGTGCGTCACGGGCATTTGCCTGAGCGGGAAATTCAGACCGGGATTGGGGCGGTCAAAATCAGGCAGCCTCGTGTCCGGGATCGCGCAGGCAAGGAGCGGGATCGGCTTTTGTTTCTGCCCACAGTCGCCCCCAAATACATGCGCCGCAGCAAAAGCCTGGATGCGCTTATTCCCTGGCTTTATTTGAAGGGCGTGTCCTCGGGCGATTTCCAGACGGCTCTCAGTGCCTTACTGGGGGCCGATGCGCCCAATCTGTCCGGCGATACGGTCCTGCGGTTGCGCAAGGTCTGGCAGGCGGAACTCAGCGCCTTTGAAAAGCGGGACTTATCGGCGCGAAACTATGTTTATATCTGGGCAGACGGGGTCTATTTTCAGGCCCCAATGGAGCAGGAAAGCCAATGTATGCTGGTCATTATAGGGGCGACGCCTGAGGGCAAGAAGGAACTTGTCGGCTTTACTGATGGTTACCGCGAAAGCACGCAGAGTTGGCGCGAACTGCTCCTTGATCTAAAGGCCCGCGGCCTGAAGGCCCCGCCTAAACTCGCGGCAGGTGACGGCGCTTTGGGATTTTGGGCGGCTTTGCGAGAGGTCTTTCCCCTGACAAAAGAACAACGCTGCTGGGTCCACAAGACAGCCAATGTGCTCAACAAAATGCCCAAAGCCCTGCAAGCAAAAGCCAAGGCTGATTTACATGAAATCTGGAACGCGGGCACCAAAGTTGATGCTGGGAAAGCCTTTGATCTCTTCTGCGCAAAATACCAGGCCAAATACGACAAAGCTGTTGCCTGTTTGGAAAAAGACCGGGATGTGCTCCTGACATTTTACGACTTTCCGGCCGAACACTGGAAACACATCCGCACTACAAACCCCATAGAAAGTACCTTTGCAACCGTCCGTCACAGAACCAAGAGAACCAAGGGATGTCTAAAACGGAACACCGCAATGGTGATGGTCATTAAGCTCATAAAAGAGGCTGAGAAACGGTGGCTGAAACTGAGAGGCAAAAATCAGTTGCCAAAAGTCATCCAAGGCATCACATTCACGGACGGGTTAGAGGTAATCAAAACCCAAACCAAAAGCGCCGCCTGACGACCTCCGTCACCAACTTTTGCGGTTAACTCGCGGAAAAAGCCAGTAACAACTGACAGCAATCACAAGATGAGCCCGTCTCCAAATCTATTGGAGCAAAAATTCCACTGCTCCACACGCAACACCGTTTGGCTGGCAGACATTACCTATATTGATACGGATGAAGGCTGGCTTTACCTCGCTGGCATCAAGGACATGGCCACACGGGAGATCGTAGGATGGGCGATGGAGGATCACATGCGTGCTGAGCTGTGCTGCGAAGCTCTCAAAATGGCACTGGGCCGCAGGGGCCCTGTTCCTGGGTTAATCCATCATTCCGACAGGGGAAGCCAATACGCTGGCACAAAATACCGCAAACTGATCGAAAAAGCGGGGCTTACTCAATCCATGAGCCGCAAGGGCGAGTGCTTGGACAATGCGCCGATGGAAAGCTTCTTTGCTTCACTGAAAAAGGAGTTGGTCTACCGCCAGAGGTTCAGAACCCACGCGCAGGCCAAGGCCGCGATCTTTGAATATATTGAGGTCTTCTACAACCGCCAGCGCCGTCATTCCGGCATCCAATACAAAACACCGCAACAGGCCTTTGAAGATATTACTTGGAAAATGGCCGCATAGGAACAATAACTAAACTGTCCGGAAAACGGGACGAAGTTCAGCCTGTGGATCATCAGTACGCCTGACCGTTAAAGATCAAAAGACGTTAATTGACAACCCCCGCAACAGATGATGCCACCAAATTAGGTGAAAGTTGGGTTAGCACGCGATTCCATGATGTGACAGGTTGCGCTGCAATGAAAATAACATCGTTCGGCCGCAATTCGATTCGGGTTGCCAGCAGGAAGTTCGCGGCGTTACGCGCATCCAAGTGCCAAGCGGTCACGCCGGAGAATTCGACGGGGTTCGGTGAGCCTCGCAGGATATATATCTGTGTGGGGTCGCCTGTTCGTGCATCGAAACCACCTTCACTATACAGAGCGTCTGCAAGTGTTGATTTGCGTTCAAATGCAAGCGGGAAACGGGCCTGTTTCTTAACTTCACCTGTTATATAGGCGTAATCCCGATCCACGGCGTCAAAAGACAATCTGTCTTGAAAATTGTCGCGCCGCTCTGAAAGTTCGTTGCGACGAAGCGCGACTTCGGCGTTGAGCTCGCCAAGAGCTTGATTTCGAGAGGACTGACGATACTGAGCCAATTGAATTTGCTCAGAAAAATAGGCCTGCGCTTTGTCAAGCTCAAAGTCAGAATCTACAAACAAGCTATCACCGTCAAGAAGCTGGATGTCTTGTAAGTCGCGCCGCGAATAAAGCTCTTTGACTGGGATTTGGTATAATGTGCCATCGCGGAACAAGCGAATGGCGGCATAGTCCAAATCAGAGAGGGAAACTCCTCCAGCCGCAGAAAGAGCGTCATTTAGCTTTAGGCGGGATAGGCTGATTGGTACAACCGTTGGGTTGTTTACAGCCCCGCCGATGGATACCTTTTGTGAATTGAAGCCAGAAACTTCGAGGCTAAATCCGGGGTTTATTTGAGCTTCAACCAGCTTGTTAAAAATTTCGTTTTCGGCCTCTTCAAGGGTAAGGCCTGCGAGTTGAACGCGCCCGACATCGGGGATCGAAATAGCTCCATCGTCCTGAACCTTATATCCTTGCCGACTGTTTTGAGCTGCCAGTAGCCCGGAGAGCTCTTCGATAGAAGAGCCAGCTTGCGGTGTCGCGAGAAGTAGTTCGTCCTCGATGCCGATTTTGTATGGCTCGTGGGGAACATTTGGTGGAATTCGCGTTTCTAAAGCTGCGGGGCGATCCTGTTGTTGAAACACCGGCTCTGGAACTGCGCCGGCACCGCGCAGTCCACTTCCGCCGCCGGCTGATTGAAAAAACTCAGATGGGAGAGATTTGGGCGTATAGGAAGAGCGATTTGCAACTAAAACAGTTTCCGGAGTGACCGGAATAAGGCGCACTTTTGCACCGCTTGCAGCCTGCCCCTCGGAAACCGTAGGAGCATAATAAACCGCTCCACAGGCGCTAAGCCCTATCAATACGACTAAATATAGTGCCTTCATCGGTTTCACCCGCCTTAATAATTTTTTCGGTAATACTACGGGATTTTGAAATAATTCCCCAGACTAATCCTCTCCAAACGCAAAAAAAAGCGGACCTGTTGCAGGGCCGCTTTTTGTGGGCTGAAGGTCAGCTGAATTAAACTGAAATCAGGTTCCGTTCGTGCCGCCCGAGTTGGCGAGCAAACCAATAGCAGCTGCGGCACCTAGAACCGCAATGCCCACTATAGCATTATCGGACAACCCTGGAGCGGCATTTACCTCATTGAACGGCGGCACTGCCCCACATTCATCACCGTTACCGTTTACATTTTCTTCACAATCATCGTTTGCAGGGGTGACGAGATCTTGAGCGAAAACTGGAGCGGCCATGCCCAAGCTCAATGCAGCGATAGCTGTCAAAGATAGAATTTTATTCATAGAGTCTCTCCAATAAGTTTTCGCACAATCATATTCCAAATTAGGCGAACAATAATCATGTTTTGACAGGTTTTGCAAGCCACATAACCTGTTCCAGTTATTCCATTACCTAAAGGCGCGCTCAAAGATAAAAGCCCCCACGTCCGTGCTAATCCACTGACTTGATTTCCAAATGAAACCACTTCTTTGATCTCTCCAATAAATATTATTGAAAGTTGAGTCGGAGTTCTCGCAGGTTTCCACAACGCGCGTAAGGCGGACCGATTTTCCAGAAACGGATGTATTTTCAGGTCCTTCCGACCTTAGAAAACACACGAAGCTTCGCAAAACAATTGTGTTCACACCACTCAGGTATCTGTGAACGCGAGTGGCTGATTGCGAACTGTTGGATTTTAGGCGCGCGAGGCTTTCTTGTACATCGGCATTCATGAGATCGCCTCCAAGGCCTCTCGTCGCTGTCAAAAGACCGTCCTTAAACGTGAAGCCAATTTTCCCCGATGAGTGCCACTGTTCGTAGTCACCGTTTAGACTCACCCGAACCAGTGCTGTCCTCACTTCGCCCGAGGAGGCAAGGATCAAAGGTTGATCAATCTGAGCCAGGACTTGTGCATTTGACGCCGCCTTTTCTGAGGCCTGATCGTCATTCTTTTTGCTTGGAATGCTCTCTTTTGCTGTGTCCCAAAGGCCTGCGTAAAACTCCTTTTGTCCGTCGTTTCCGCAGCTTTGTAAAATAAAACAAAAACCAAACAGCACGAGTGTTTTTCGCAATACACTCATCTCCAGAACCTCGCCCATTGAGAACTTAAATAAGGCTCACTTTGGTTGGACACCAAGCCATACAGCCGATTGTTTAGATTTAGGCGTGCCCCCCCATCGCGGGTAACGGGTTGAATGACAATTTCCTGACTGGTTTTGTTGGGTCTGCCAAGGGCCCAGAAAAGAGGAATTTCAATCGTAATACCTTTGTCAAAGGAGCCTTCACCGAAGTCCTCTGCAGAAACATCTGTAAGGGTTGCATAGGCGCCAATTTTCCAACCGTTGTTAAACTCTCGAGCAACCGACAGAGTCCCGCCAACATCACCCGCCAAATACCGCCCGACGTCCACTTGTCCGTAAAGGCCATTAGCGAAAGTATAATAGGCTGAGGCATGTCCCGTAGCGATGGTGTAATCAAGCATTCCCAAAAGTTGCTCATAGTCGCGTTGAGATGTGTAGTTCATTTCTAGTCCCAATGCGAGTCGGCTGTCTGTGGGCTTCCACAGCACTTCACCGGATACGCCCGCAAACATTTCTTCTAGAAGCCCGACAGAGAAGCGAGTGTATAGGCTTGTCCCTGGGCGGTTGAAGTATTCCGCCGTCAAATAGGTAATTTCGGGATCGCCGTACTTGTCATAAAGGGCATAGTCGGACCGAACGTGAGGCAGGACAGACTCTGAAGGGCGATCGGCGCTGTTCAGGTTCCCAACCACTCTTTTTCGAACAGCTCCTGATAAAAGGACACCCGGACTTGGCTCATATGTTCCACTTAACTCTACACCAAAGTCTGCGCGAAAGGGGGCGTCTGGATCGAACAGCCCAATAGCCATGTATGGTCCAAGCCCCCAAGTTAAGCTTGGATAGGCATCCTCAACGTAGAGTAAGCCACTGTCGTCAATAAGTTCGGCATCCTGAAAACTGGCGCGCACATAGCTTTTCCAAGACGCGTCTGGCACGTTCTCCAAGTTCTCCATGTCTGTGCGGTTTAGGGTGACGGCAGTCGTTGCCATACCGTTGACGACTGGAACGAGCGTTAGCTTTTCTACTGAGTTCGGGAGCCCCCGAGTCGCGGCACGAGCGGCACGCCCAATCGCCTGCGCTTCTGTCCAGTATGTATTGTTTTTATAGTGAATTATGATGCTGTTTTTGGTGTATTTAAAGCCTTCTAACTCTAGGCCTTCATTGCCTAGGGCTCGTTTCATATTAGCCTCAAGGGCGTTGGGCGTCCTGGAATTATTCACCCAATTGGTGGACCAAGCTTGGGGATTCGCCGAAAGCGATGGGCGCACAAGCACAGGTGTTGGGGCGCCATCATACCCGCTGGGGGCAGGAGGATTTTTAGGGTTGATGGAATAGTTGAATTGGAGGGCGACCGTTGAACCATAGGTATAATAGGCTGCAAGTTGGGCGTTTGCGGTGACTTGATAGTCTAGTCCGAAATTAAAAGGTGACTTGTGATCAATGCCACTGCGTTCACCGTAATAGCCAGTATAGGCATCTGAAGAGTATTCGGCCTTTAAGGAGAGCTTGTCAGTTGGGTGCCATTCGACACCTCCGAAGAAAGCTGCGTCGCCTTTGAACCATTGAACTGAGTTAAATTGCCCACCAGCTGTTGCGTCGTAGTCAGGGCGCGTTTTGAAACTATCGCCAAAAACTGCCAATGGATTTGTGAAACCATTATACGTGCCCATGCGGCCCCAACCAATACCGCCCGTAACGCGCACTTTTGAGGAGACGTTTTTCGTGGTGACAAAGTACTCGCTGCTATATTGGCCTGTTCCGAGCAAATCTCTGAGTCCAACGGCAATAGCCGGTCGGAATTCCCCCTCATCGACAAATCGATATTGCAGATCAAAGCTACGGTCAAAGTTTTCACCGTCTGGGGAACCGAACGGTTTAGTAATTGTGTAACGGAAGCTTCCAGACAAACGCGGTGTGATTTGAAACGTCAGGGAATTGCGTTGCTGGTTGCCGATTTTGGAGATCGAGAAGGCGAGTTCGCCATCGGCGGCGCTCTGCGCAGATGGCATATCAACAAGCCCCGTTGTTCCAAAAAGGTTATAGGTAGGCGCAAAGCCGTCCTGCGCATTAGCTTGAATCGCAACTGCAGCGACACAGCTCGTAAATAGGCCCCGTTTCAACACTTAAATTTGCTCACTTATTATGACTTGCGTGTCGTTGGGGCTTTCATAGGTCAAAACGGGCCAAGGAGCATACGAAAACTCATATATATGCAACTTGGGGCGGCAATGGTGCTGCCGAGTCACATTGAGTTGTGCCCTAGGACCGCGCGTAAACGTCTTCATAGCGAATAATATCGTCTTCTCCTAAATATGTTCCCGTTTGAACTTCAATCAGAACCATTGGAACTTTCCCGGGATTTTCCATGCGGTGCACCGCGCCAAGAGGAATATAGACCGATTGGTTTTCACTGATAAGTTTGACGTCCTCATTCACTGTGACCTTGGCCGTGCCCTCAACAACAATCCAATGTTCGGAGCGGTGATGATGACTTTGCAGGGACAGCGCCGCACCCGGATGGACGACAATGCGTTTCACTTGGAAACGGTCGCCAATGACCAAGCTCTCAAACCAACCCCAAGGCCGGTGGTCTTTGGGAAAGGCCGTCGCTTGGCGGGCTTTTTTTGTTTTCAGCGCCGCGACGGCGAGTTTTACATCCTGTGCGCGGCGCGAGTCCGCGATTAAAACGGCATCGGGCATCGCAATCGCGATAATGTTGCGCAGGCCAATGCCCACAACTTCGAGCCCGTCGTCTTCAGACCGAAGCAGCGTGTCGTCGCAATCGAGCGCAACTGCGGGTCCAGACGTGGCAACGCCCCGTTCATCCCGCACGGATTCGCGCAACACAGCGTCCCAGCCCCCAAGGTCCGACCACCCTTTGGCAAAGGGAACGACCGACAAATTGGACGCGCGCTCCATAACGGCGTAATCGATCGAAATGTCCTCAACGCTCCTCCAAGCTTCGGGGTCTAGGCGCAAAAATCCGAGGTCGGGTTTTCCTTTATCAACGGCCGCTTGAACGGGCGTCATGAGGTCAGGAGCATGCGCTTTAAAAGCGTCTAAAATCGCGCGGACGGAAAAGAGGAAAATACCCGCGTTCCAAAGGAAATTTCCCGCGCCAACCATTTCGTCCGCCCGCGCCTGATCAGGCTTCTCGACAAACCGTGTTAAAGGCATGGTCGAGAGGTCAACTTTTGCCGGTGCCTCGCTCAATTCAAGGTAGCCATACCCGGTTTCGCCATGCGTTGGTTTGATCCCGAACGTGACCAACTGGCCGCTTTTTGCTGATGCGACACCGGCTTGAACCGCCTCCCGAAACGCATCGGTGTTTGGAACCACGTGATCGGAGGGGGCCACAAGCATCAATCCATCCGGATCCGTTTTTTCAAGCCACATGGCCGCAGCCAAAACAGCAGGAGCGGTGTTGCGGCCCTCAGGCTCGATCAAAATAGCCCCCGGATCCATTCCCATTTCAGCAAGCTGCTCGGTCACAATAAATCGAAAATCTGAGTTGGTGAGGATGAGGGGCGCGTTATAGTCCGTTCCCGACAGCCGTTCTGCTGACGCTTGAAAAAGCGTTTTATCGCCCAGCAAAGGGACAAATTGCTTGGGATAACTCTTGCGCGACAAAGGCCAAAGACGGGTTCCAGAACCACCACATAGTAGGACAGGTGTAATCATGATGTTCGACCTTTTCTTAATTTATTTTGCACGCAAGTCATTGTCGCGCTGCTTTAAAAACCATTGATATGTGTCTTGAATCCCAGCGTCCAATGGAATTTTGTAGGACCAACCTAGGCGATCCATGCGACTGACGTCCATCAATTTTCGGGGGGCGCCATCCGGTTTGCTCGTGTCAAACCGCAACGCACCTTTGAAGCCCACAACCGTTGCAATCGTTTCCGCGAGTTCCCTGATCGTCACGTCAGTGCCTGAGCCCACGTTGATGTGGCTGAGCATTTCTTGGGTTTCGCGTTTGTAATCGGCCGCATTCAAATCCATCACAAAAAGCGAGGCTGCGGCCATATCATCCACGTGCAAAAACTCGCGCATTGGTGTTCCGGTGCCCCAAATGACAACTTCGTTCGCACCGTCTTGTGCTGCGACATGCAGTCGACGCATAAGGGCGGGCACCACGTGCGAATTTTCTGGGTGGAAATTATCTCCGGGGCCATAAAGATTGGTCGGCATGACAGAGCGATAGTCCACGCCATGCTGTCGGTTATAGCTTTCACACAGTTTAATTCCGGCGATCTTTGCGATGGCATAGGGTTCGTTTGTTGGCTCTAAAACCCCTGTAAGAAGCGCGTCTTCGCGCATCGGCTGCGCGGCCAGCTTTGGGTAAATACAACTCGACCCCAACTGAAGAAGCTTGGCAACGCCCGCTTCAAAAGCCTGATGAATGATGTTGCATTCGATCATGAGGTTTTCATAAATAAAGGGGGCAGGGTAGGTGTTATTGGCAATGATGCCCCCAACCTTCGCCGCCGCCAAAATCACTTGGTCTGGCCGTTCGTGGGTCATAAAGTCCCGCACAGCCCGCTGATCCGTCAGGTCCAGTTCGCTGCTGGTGCGCGTAATAAGCGTAAGGTCAGCGCCTGCGGCCTTGCGGGCTTCTAATTGGCGCAAAATCGCACCACCAACCATGCCGCGGTGCCCAGCCACATAAATTTTCATGGCCTAACCCTCGGTCGCAATGGGAAGGTCCATGCCGTGTTGCTTCAAGAGGGAATGGCGCCGCGCGGTTTTATAATCTTCGGCTACCATCTCGGCGCACATTTCCTGCACCGTAATTTCGGGAACCCAGCCAAGTTCCTTTTTGGCCTTAGACGGATCACCCAAAAGCGTTTCAACTTCGGCAGGGCGGAAATACCTTGGATCAATCCGCATTATAACATCGCCGACGTTTAAGGCCGCAGCTTTGTCACCCTCAATTTTGTCCACGACAGCAACTTCCGTCAGGCCATCACCCTCAAAGCGAAGCGTGATCCCCAACTCGGCTGCAGACCATGTGATGAACTGCCGAACCGAGTATTGGACACCGGTTGCTATGACGTAATCTTCGGGTTTGTCCTGTTGGAGCATCATCCATTGCATCCGCACATAATCTTTGGCGTGGCCCCAATCGCGCAGCGCATCGATGTTGCCCATATAAAGGCATGCCTCCAACCCCAAAGCGATGTTTGCCAAGCCGCGCGTAATTTTGCGGGTCACAAATGTCTCGCCGCGACGGGGGCTCTCGTGATTGAACAAGATGCCGTTGCAGGCGTACATTCCGTACGCTTCACGATAGTTAACTGTAATCCAATAGGCGAACATTTTCGCGACGGCATAAGGCGAGCGGGGGTGGAATGGTGTCTTCTCGGTTTGGGGGGTTTCTTGGACCAAACCATATAGCTCAGACGTAGACGCTTGATAAAAACGCGCCTTATTCTCAAGCTTAAGAAAACGGATCGCTTCGAGCAAACGCAAAGCCCCCATCGCATCAACATCTGCGGTATATTCGGGAGCTTCAAAACTCACGGCAACATGGGATTGCGCCCCAAGATTATAAACTTCGTCTGGATTCACATCCTGCAGGATCCGCGTCAGGTTGGAACTGTCAGAGAGGTCGCCATAGTGCAATTTAAAATTTGAGTGCCCCAAATGCGGATCCTCGTAAATATGATCCAGCCGTTGCGTGTTAAACGATGAGGCACGCCGCTTGATACCGTGGACTTCATAGCCCTTTTCCAAAAGAAACTCAGCTAAGTAGGAACCGTCTTGCCCCGTCACTCCTGTGATCAATGCGCGTTTTGTCATATATGATTGCCTCAAAAAATGTGCCTAATTTTCAGATAGCTTGGTATCAGAGCTTTATGCTCTCGGACACCCGTTGTTTTGGAGAGAGGAGGACTTTCTGGCAAGGGCCCAAAATGCGGGAAAAACAAGGGTGGGCCGATAGGCGGTGTTATCGGGCGTTTGGGGGAAGGGCGTGTCGCTGGACAGATAATGCGCAGTGTCTTGGCCACTTATTGGCGGAATATTTCTTATATACTTCTGCGCCTGAATTGCCCTGACGATTTTGTTGCCTGCGATTCACTTCGCCGCATGGCCACAGGCGCGGCGGTCTGTATTCTGAGCGTATGAGCAAGCAATACAAAACAGTCTCCTTATCCGACGAGCAGCGCATAGCACTTGAAGCGCTTTTTCGCCGCCGCAAAGTTGATGCCCTTGTGTGGAAACGTGCGCGAGCGTTCCTTCTTCTGGACGCAGGAGAAGACGCAGGAACGGTTTGCCGGATATTGGATATTGGCCCAACAGTTTTGACGGAATGGCGATTTGCCTTTGCCGGAGCGGGGCTGTCATTTTTCGGCTTAAAGGACTACAGCCAGCGTCAGGGCCACTTGTCCGTCGTGCAAGAGCAGGTGCTGAAAGCCCATTTCACCGAACATCCGGCCCGGAACGTAGATGAGGTCTGTGCCTATGTTCTGGCAGAGTGCGGCCAAAGCTACAGCCCCTCGGGAGCGGCCAAGCTGATGCGCCGCTTGGGGTTCGCGTATAAGAAACCACAATTACTGCCTGCACAGGCCAATGAAGCCAAACAGGCGGCGTTTATTGCCCAATACGAGGCCCTGATGAACGGGCTGGCCGCAGATGAGATGGTTGTCTTTTCGGACGCTGTCCACCCCGAACACCAGAGCCGCCCCGCCCATGGCTGGTTCCCCAAGGGACAAAAGACGGCCCTGAAGGCGACATCTGGGCGCAAGCGGCTCAATATTCAGGGTGCGCTTGACCTTGAGACATTCCAGTTCACCTTTGTAGAAGGCGAAAAGATCAATGCCCAGACAACCCAACAGATGCTGGAAAAGTTGGAGCGCAACAACCAAACCATGACGACCATCCATGTCTTTGTCGACAATGCCCGCTATCATCATGCCAAGATACTTCAGCCATGGCTCGACAGCCCAGAACGCCGGGTGAAGTTGCATTTCTTGCCAGCATATGCCCCGCATCTCAACCCAATCGAACGCCTTTGGGGCGTCATGCACGATTGGGTCACACACAATAGGCACTATGCAACGTTCAACCAGTTCACCGAGGCGATTTTCGACTTCTTCCGCACCATACTGCCAAAAAAATGGCCAGAGTTCCGCGACACCGTCACCGACAACTTCCGCGTCGTATCACTCAAGGAATACAAAGTGATTTGAGGAGGCGGAACCTCAGGTCAATTCAGGCTCAGGAGTATATTTCTTAAGTTGAGGTTTTCTTGAATTGAATTAGAGCGCTGGCGAAATGGGTGTAATGTGAACCAGTTTCAACAACCGCTTGCTGCAGCTTAAGTGGTCGGGCACGGCACAGGATACAAATGGATCTACTCAGCACCTTTAATTTCCTCGGGGCCAATTAGCCCCTCGAATTCCTTTCTCTCTCCGCCAGCAACGGAAATACCTCGACAGCGCATCCACGCGTGAGCACCTAAACCACCGTAAGAGTGCTTCGGTACCCCTAGAAAACACGCTCCAAGTCCCTGCGACGCAAGATTTTGTCGGCCGCGATGCCGCGAATAAGGCAGTCCGTTCGCTAAAATAATACGCTCGCGGCGCCCGAAATCGCCCATTCTAAACGCATCAGGCTGGCGTCCACGTCCAAATCCCGTAGGCTTGCATCGTCGTCTGGTTTTTTTGAATTCGGAGCGTCCATTTCCTCTCGTGCTTGTAGATGGGCAATAATACTTTTGGCGGGTAGGCGGGTGAAAACACTTCGAGCTTCAAATAAGGCCTTGGAAGCATTTAAGACCTCACGCCAGTCTGACATCTTGAGGGCGGCGACCTTGTGGAGCTTTTTAGAAAAACCAGTGTGTGTGGACATTCCTTTTTGACCTGACATTGCCAGATCTACCCGCACTAATTCTGGCGCATCTCGATCAGATTGAGCTTTTCGAGATCGGCCAAAAGTTCGCGAATGTCTTGTTCAAGGATATCGGCTTCGACCTCATATTCTTCCTCCATTGCTAAGCAAATGGCGGAAAACGGGACCCCTGCGGAAATATGTGTCCAAGCGGAGGCTCCAACTGGATCGAGACCGAAATAGACGCCACTTTCTAGGTCAAGCAAAACCAAATCACCGTCGACTAGCCGAGAAACTATATGGACCGGAATTTCGAAAATTGAATCTGGGGTCATTTGACTCCCCTTAAGTCACGAGTGGCGGAAAGGATTGCAGCACGCAGGTCGCCAAGTTCACTGTAACGGCGTGGATAATCGAGTGCAATAGAAGGGACCGTTTCGCTTATCTCCGCCACGGCCTCAAAATTGTGACGAATCCGGTTCTTATCCTGCACATCCAATAAGAATATATTTGACATCCAGTTAGTAAGCGCGTCGGTACCACGCATGCGCCGGAAACTTATTTCGTCAGTATCGCCAGAACCAAGGAAAAAGGCAGCAACTAGCGACCGCGGATCTGCGCAATGCGGCAGGCGTTCTCCGGCGAGAACACGTGCCTTATCTGTGAAGGGGACGGGCGGAGCCATTGCCAACAAATCGGCGCCCAGTGCGGCCTTAGTATCATCCCACATTCGGACTGAAGGATGGCTGGGTAGCACAGTAAAACCATCAGGGGCTCGCGCAAGCATGAAGCCGTCATCCGTTAGGAAGCGATTGCCAGAAATCGCAAAACTTGCCGCCAGAGTTGATTTCCCGCGCCCGGATGTTCCAAAAAACGCAATTGCGTCGCCGTCACATTCCACAGCGCTGGCGTGAAAGTAAAGCTCGCCGCGCGCGCTCTGCATAAGGGGAAGAACCTGATTGAGAAAGAGATGCTCTTGCGTGCTGGCATCGTTGCCAGGAACAAGCCAGCACAAAGCCTTGGATCCATCCGATGCAACCTGAAAGTCGGCCAATCCCGGAAACCGCAAAAGGAAGCCACCCTGATCGCGGAAAAAGTTCGTCCAAACCACACCATCTGGCGCTGTCCAACTGTGGAACGGGGCAACATTCATCGGGGATTGAGGGCGTGGCGGCATTGTAACGAGGTCGTCGATCACCATGGAGTTCCCGCCGCGCCGTACCTACAAGACGAGGACCGGCTGGCTCTAAGCTCTCTTACTGCCTTGGCCCGATCCAAAATAGAGGTTTGCATAGATTCGATCGGTTTTGTCAGGTGTTTATGTCCTAAAACTCTAATCACTAGAAACCTCGGCCATAATTCGCTCACTCAATGACTATTACCGCAGCGTGTCAAAACTCCTGTAAGGAGATTGTTTTTTTCGACATTTGCAGGAGAGAATAAAAACGAAGAAAATTAATTGCGAGCGCCGCAGCTCCATATAGTGCGCCCCTTAAAATCCCTTTTTTAGTTCTATCCAAAAAATTCCAATTATCACGTTGGCTTTGCTAATAAACTGAGATTAACGGTTTTTTCTGCCGGCTCCAGCGTCGTTTCCATTCGATTTTGATCCCTGAGTCGTCATATGCAGAGTACCTAATGAGCGAATTTTGGGGGCGGCGTACGCTTTTTTTTCTGTTTCTTTCTTTTTCATCGAGGATCGCCCTTTTCACATTACTTTGTAACTAACGCGTTATATTCGGTTATTTCGCAGACGGATGCAACGCAAATTAATATCCCCACAGTAAAAACACGGGCTCCAGTTCCCGGCTCTAAAACGTTCCGTTTTAACTCTGAAAACCCTTGTGGTGAAAACCACTCTTTATCAGGCAGGGTTGTCGGAAAGGGTATCAGTGCGAGATCCTGTTTGTAGGGCTCGGAAGCCACCCCAAAGTCAGCCTTGGATGCACGGAGCCGAACATTTTCGGGCAATAGGCCCTTCATTGCTTGGCGATGCACGAAGCGGTCTTGTTGAGCTTTACGCAATTGTGTGAGCGGTAACCCGAGCGCCATTTCAAGGAACGCGCGGCTGTAGAAGGGCGATCGATATTCAATTCCCGCCATGCTTCCCATTCGCTCCATGGTTTCTCGCGCAAAAGAGGGGTAGCCCCCTTGAAGTGACATGAGGCGTTCTCGCAGGCCAATCCTAAGGTGCGATTGCGACTTGGCTTGCATGGCCTGATTCTTGTTGAGGCGTTCCTTTAAGAGGTCTTGCATGGGCGGCGAAAGCCAAGGGTAGTTTCGACGGGTATGCGCTTCTTCGCGTTGTAGCGCCCACCGAGCGGTCTTTCTCACCTGAGAGGGCAAGTTTGGATAAACGCCATGTCGGAACAGACCATAGAGTGCACGTGCCCCGCCACGGTCATTATAATCCGCCCTAAAGCTTTTGCCAAAAGCGCGCCAATCACCAAGTTGCAAACACTCCGCGAGGTCGTTTTCGCCGGCATCGAGCCATTGATCGCCGCCCATGCCGTTCACAATAACCCTTCCTCCGTTGCGTTCATGGGTTTCATACATGCCTAGCTGCATAAGGGCATTTGGGAGATTGGGAACAGTGCCAAGTTTTGCGGCTTCACTTTTGAGCCACGCAACCGAACGATAGGTTGGGGGAACCTCAGTTATCGTGCGACCACGGTGCGCGCCGACAGCATATGCAAAGTCGAGTTCATATGCCTCTGTTCCTTTGTCAAACTTGAGGGTGTAGCCAGCAATGTCGGGGGCGGGCAATCGACCTTCCCGATGCAATTCATCGGCGATAGAAAACATGGCCGATGAATCTAGGCCGCCGCTGACTTCAAAGCCGACGGGGCGATGCGAGCGGGATTGCTGGCGAATGGCCTCAAACAAGACCTCTCGGTATCGTTCAACATAGTGGCTTTCATTGCGAAAGTGGATCAGGGGAATTTGTTCCGGATGCCAGTATGTCTTGATCCTCGGGCCGTTTTTATCAACGGTCATATGGCACGCCGCAATGAGGCGCGATACGCCCTGCCAAAGCGTTTCATCTCGCGAAAGCCATTGCACAGTAAGATTTTCCGCTACTGTGCCTTGGTTCAAATTCCGTGGCACGTTCGGTCCCGCTAAGACGGCTTGGATTTCGGAGGCGAAAACGAGGCAATTGCCGTCCCAATAGAAGACGAACGGTTTTGATCCTGCGCGGTCTCTTGCACAAAACACCTTGCGCTGGCGGGAATCCCAGATCGCGAGCGCGAAGTCGCCGTCGATGTGTTCTAGACAGGCGTCGCCCCACCTCTCAAAGGCGCGCAACACAAGTTCGGCGTCCGAGCGGGTTCGCAGGCGGGCATTTTCGGCCTTGAGCAGGCGGCGCAACTCTTCCCAATTATCGACGCGGCCGTCCATAACCAAATGCAAGGTTTGATCTTCATTGGCGAGCGGTTGTGTCTCCTCCAGGGATTCAGGCGTTGTGTGCAACATGCAATGCCCAAGCGCTGCGTGTTCGTCCGCCCAATGGGAAATCCCGTCAGGGCCGCGATACGCCATGGAGTGTGTCATGCGCGCGACAAGGTCTTGATTGACTGGTCCGCCGTCAAAGCGAATAATACCCGCGATTCCGCTCATTTCATTTTCCGATCACTGATGACACTACCCTTTGCCAAGCCCACGACCCGATCCGCAAGGGCAAGACTGGCTGGCCGGTGGGTGATTAGGATAACCGTGCGATCGGCAAAGGCAGCACGGGCCGCAGCGATAAAGGTCGCTTCGCCTTCTGGGTCGAACATTGCGGTTGGCTCGTCCAGCACAAGTACAGCCGGGTCTTTAAGCAGCGCCCGCGCCAGCGCCACTCTCTGTGCTTGCCCACCCGATAGCCGTACCCCGCGATCGCCGATAACGGTTTCGTACCCCTGTGGTAGGGCCATAACAAAGTCATGGGCTTGTGCGCTATGGGCCGCTGCCTCAATGGCCGCGTCGCTGGCACCGGGTAAACCATAGGCGATGTTTTCGCGTAGCGTGGCATGGAACAACAGAACAGATTGGGAGACCAAAGCGATTTGACTCCGCAAGTTCTTGAGGTCAATATCCGCAATGTCGGTACCGTCGATCAATATCCGCCCCTGATCCGGCTGATCAAACCGCATAAGCAGGTTTATCAGCGTACTTTTCCCGACCCCATTGGGGCCGGTAATCGCCACGGTTTCTCCAGCGCAAATATGAAGGTCAACACCGCACAGCGCTTGGTGGCGACCAGGATAGGTAAGGTGAATTCCCTCAAACCTGATATCTCCTTTGACTGAGTCTAGGCACATTGTTGGGGAAAAATCCTCGGGCGTTTCGGCGAACAACTCTTCTAGTCGAGACAGAGCACCGCGGGTGAGTTGTGTCTGCGCCCAGAGATCCGCTAGGGACGCAAACGGAGCCGTCAGAAAGGCTGCATAGAGCAGGAAACTGACAAAATCGGCGACCGACATCTCTCCGCCCGTTACCCGGTCGCCAAGAAGGCGCAGCAAGACAACCATTGTCGCAAGCGCGAAAAATTGGATGAGGGGCGTAAGCAGTGCGGAGATGCGACCCTGTTGGACGATAAGAGAGCGCAACGACTCAGCTCGATCGAGATTATCGGACGAAGCGGTGGCTTCGCGGGTGTAGGCTTTGATTGCAGGCATCATGGAAATGTTTTCATCCACGGTAGAAACCAAAGCCCCATATGCGTCACGCACTTGGATCGAGAGTGGCCGCAGCTTACGCCCAATCAAGCGTAAGCCAATGTAAAACAACGGGATCAGCGCCAATACGATACCCGCAAGAGCTGGATCGATAGCAGCCATGAGAATTACCGCGCCGGTAACGGCAATCAGATTTGGCAGGATGCTTGTCATTGTTGAGGTCAGAAATGAGCTCAATTGCTCAGCTTCGTAGACGGCGAATGACAGGATATCACCCTGTTTGCGCGCTCGAAAATAGCCAAGCGGCAAGCTCTGTATATGGTCGTAAATCTTCTGGCGCAGATCTGTTATGATCTTGGCCGAGGTCTCAATGAGAACTAGCCCTCTGAAATAGGCAAACAAAGAACGGACCGCGAAAAGTCCAATAATTCCGCCTAGGACAGCATCAATATTCAACCCCTGTTTGGCCAGAATACCCGACGCGAATTTTCCTCCTAGCCAAGGTACTCCCAAGGCGACAACCGTCTCGACGACTAAAAAGCCAGCCACGACAGTCAGTGAGAATTGGTAGGGACGCGCAAGGCTGATCAGCTGGCTTAGCTTCATGACGGGCGATTGCCGCCGGAAAATAGCTTTCCGACTCCCTGGATGCCGCGTTTCATATAGAGCATCGGCAGTAAGCCGCGTCCAAATTGAGCGCGCATGTAGCTTGCAGGCGGGAAACCATGCTCGCCAATGAAGGCTATTTTGCCCCACACGCCAGTTTGCGCAGCAACGTCTAGCTTGAAGCGAGTCAAGCTTTTCCCGTTGAGGTAGGTTTCTACCGGAGAAACTTTGGTTGGTTCCGCCAGTGCGTCCAACACATCCGGTGGAACTTTGGTGCCAAACGCTGCGGTAGCTGCGGTAATGCCGGACAAACTAATCCGCGCCAGGCCTTTTTTACGCGCTCGATGAACTAAATCTGTCCAGTCCGCCTCGGTCAGGCCCTTCGTGAGCAAATCGATATCCGCGAGCCAGATTAGCCGATCAGAACTATAATAAGAGTGGCCATCAACAGTATACGGAGATCTTAAATGAACGAGGCGATGAAAACAGGCGATTAAGATAGCATCAACCGGTGCGGGAGACCGTGCTGCATTACAGAGAGACGGTAAGGGTGCTGAACGCGAGAACAACTCATCCCACGAGAAAAGCTGAGAAAGGCACGCCGAGTTGTTAATTTGCCAATGAAGGTCGACCGAGTGTGACCAGCCTAGGCCCTCTTCAAGCGCGTAGCTAGCTTGTGAGGCGCCGCGAGTGCGTGCGAAAGTCAGGCCGCGCACAAAGCCGAGGTCGACCAAGATTTCACCAGCGTGAATACGTTCAGCAAAAGGTACCAGAATGTCTGTGTCCCCTCGGATCCTGTCGGCAGCGGATTCGTATACAGAATAGGCGCACGCGGTGCCCTTAATTATGATGGGTCTTATCCCGACCTCTGAGAGGATGCCTATCGCCCGACCAATAAAATGCCGGTGGCGATCCTCCCAGAAGAGATATTGAAGCCGCTTGTCCCGAAGGTCTTTGGTTAGACTTTCAGGAACATTTTGCACCCCTTCGAGCGCGGTGGCGAGCAGTCCAGCCACACCATGAAAGTTTATTCTCTCAAGCAGTTCCTCGGCGTCAGGTGCCACAGACTGGTCGGGCCACCTATCAATCTTTCCCGTCAAAGCAGAGAGAATTAAGGCGTCCGTACCCACCGAATTCGAAATAGAGACTGGGATTTTCCCAGCGTCCTCAGCTTGAGGCGGTAAATCGATATTATATGGGGCGGGAGAATTTTCCGACAACGTTTTCACCAGAATCCTAGATTGTTCATTTGCTCAAATCAGTACAATAATTATTAAATAGCTCACAGTTTTGTAAACGACTTGGTATCTCAGTTTCTGGGGAGGTTCAAATTCAATTAGTGAATTCACTACCTCAGTATCCGTGTTCTTGAACCGGTCGCGCGTCCATAACAAAAATCGAGTTGGCCATCGTCTACATTGTTTCGATATTTTTTGGTACAGTAGCATTGTACAGGCCTAGGGACACTTAGATGAACGCAGAGCTTAACTAGGTAGGGCTTGCCCCTCAAGATTGAATGGTGCGGACTAATTGTGAATGTATCATTTTTCGCTATCGCAAATATTGTCGATAGGCTGCGTGTTGAAAAAGGACAATACTTTTTGGGCGACAGAACTCAAGGGACTTTGTCAGGTTTATTCGGCGAAGAATTATCTAATTTGGCCAGTAGATCTTGTTCGGATGTCAATTTTGGTTGAGTAATTTCCATCTCAGAAAAATTGTCGAATTTTGCTCGTATTTTTTGATAAAAGTGTTCCAAGTCCACCTACATTGTTTCTTCTAATTGCGCGGAAGTCCTCGCGGCTTTTTTGGATGATCCGCCCCAAAGATCGGTTGCTTTCACCTCCCACACGCATTTTCACCAAGACCTCTGGGATATAAGCAATCTCTATTTTACCTTTAACCAAATAGCGTAGCATCGCGTCATAGTCCGCAGCAATGGTGAAGTCAGTATCGTACACGCCCCACATCTCAAACACAGAACGGCGTAGAAAAAGCGTGGGGTGAGGTGGCATCCAACCGCTTTTCAGTTTTGAGGGGTGGTATTCTCCGGACTTCCAATGGCGAACGACGCGGCTGTCGTCCAGTGACGACACGTATTGAAGATCACCATAAACGCCATCAACTTCAGGATCTGAGAAAGCATGAGCGACTTTGGCAAGAACTTCGTGGTGCGCAAAAAAATCGTCCGAGTGCATTAGGCCGATTACGTCGCCCGTTGCGCGCGAAATTCCGAGATTAATGGCATCGTATATTCCCTTATCTTTGCGGCTCTCTATTGAGGTGCTTCGCAGGTTGAGGGCGTTAATAATCTCAAGAGTTCGGTCTGTTGAGCCGCCATCCTGAATGACGTGCTCAACTTTAGGGTGCGATTGCCTTTGAACACTTGTTACAGCTTGCGCAATTGTGCTTTCACGATTGTAGACAGCAGTGACAACCGAGATTTTCATTTTGTGCGAGCCATCTAATTTTTCCACTGTCTCGTTCTGATCAATGCGGCCGTTTCAATCAAGCTTTAATTCTCATGATTGGACGTGTTTAAGTATGTTGCTGTTGCCAATTTACATTTAGGTCGCAAATCCCAAAATTCGTTCTTGGTGAGACACTAGTTGACTTCACCGGAACGCGGCCGGTCAGAACGTATTTTGTGAACCTTTTTCGATCAAGAAAAATTAACGAAATGTTTCCAGCGTCGTCGAGAACCGAGTCGGAAAGGGCAAATCTAGTTCAGTATTCGAACTGCGCGCCCAGTATTATTCCAGGTCGTGCAACAGCAAGCTTTTCTGGGAGGAAATGCGCGCAGATCAGCGTAAGAAGTTCCCGGTCCCGTGGCAACAATCTCTCATGGATATTAAACACGAAATTGCGCCGGTCTCTGGTTCGAATAGAGCAAGAAAATCGATGGAGTGAATTTTTGCCGTTCTCGACGAATCGTCTGAACATTTCTCATGTGGAATCGCTGATGGAAACGGCTAGAGAGTTCACCCAACCCTCAGTTCTGCCGGCGTTTTCTCCCAATAAACCTTATCTTAAAAGATCTCCCCTAGTCTGGTTTTGAAATCTGACGAGCCAATTTCTCGCTGACATTAACTGCCATTGATCCAAGAGAGGGAATCCTATGAAATATTTAGTTTTAGCTATCGTTGCAACTTCGATTGCTGCCTGCACCCAACAGCCCAATGCAAACACTCAAGTTACAAGGCAAAACACAAATAATAACACAAATTTTAACGCTACCGAAGCCGGCTTTGTTCAAAAAAACCAGGGGATCTTACTTGACAGTGCGACGACTACTGTTGGGTTAACTATGGGTCTTGCGGAGGCGAACCCTCTATTATTGGGGGTTTGCGGAACAAATCCAATTGCTGTTGGTGTATGCGGGCTTGGCGTCAAAAAAGTATTGGAGAAGAGTATTGATAGCGTGCTTGGAGACAGACTTGCGAGCCCGGCCTCTAAATATGTTAATTCTGCAGGCTACATGGCCGGGTGCGCCAATATCGCGGTCATTACCGGTGTCATTTTTCCTGCAAACCTCGCACTAGGCGCTGTTTGCGCTAAGGTTTTTTGGGATTCCGAAACAAGAAAAGAAGCGGCTCTCAAAAGAAGCCAGGAATCAAAGCAGTTGTTCACGGAAGTCGCGAACTGATATGCTCCTGAACTAACGACGCCAGAAGCTGGCAAGACATTTTTTTGTGCGGGTCCTGACATCGCCATGAAAATGCGGGCAGGGGATGGAGTTTTATCAATCCGTTCGCGAGGCCCCTAGAGGTAGGAGAGCGCAAGGTGTGGGCATACTTGCTAACGTGAATGTGCCCACTGTGCGAGCTCCTGTGTTATCGGCCGTTTGGGGGAAACCATATGGGCTTTCGATTCAGGGCATGCCTGTACAAATAGGTTTGTCCAAATTTGTTTTTCTGCACGGGTCCAGAATTGTTGGCTTTGGCATACCAAACACGCGGCATCGCATTGGCCAATAACCAAAATGCGGATCAACTGATTTCGGCGTTCTTTGTCATTTTCAAATAGAATGTGGTGAAACCATATTTCTGAAATTTGTTGAAAGCCCGTCATCGAAGTCGCGCGCTTGAGGTTCAATAAACCGACATGAAACTGGCAGCGCTCGTTTGAAATTCCAAACTAGGATTTCGACGGAGGTAGATGCTGCCTGGTTTCCAACGTTCCCGAAATGCTAATGGGGGGGGGGTAAAAAATGGGGGGGTACGCGATTTCTATAAAACAACCCCATACAAAGTAGAAAATAGTTGGATGATTTTACTTAGGCACCTTGAAACTCCGTGACTCGTAGGCATTTTACAAGATGCAGCATGAGTTTGGAGGCGATGATGAATGAAGATATTAACGATAGTACGGGGTCGTCCTTAGGGAATAATGATACCTATGTTTCGATGGATGCTCCGGATGAAGAACTTCGCCGCGCGGCTTCTGAGGCAAAGTCGGGCGAAACACGAAAAGCTGAACCCCAGAACGAGCGAGTAGAGGTCCAAAATGCGGAAGTAGAAAATAAGAAATTGTTGGTGGAAGCAGAAAAGAAAATCGCAGATAAAGTTTTTGAGGATTTTGTTAAATTCTTTGAGCTCTCATCGGACGATTTAGAAATGGCTACAATGTCAAGTGATCCCGATGTTCAGCAACACCGGATTTTTGGGCTTGTTGATATGATAGGATTGCCTCCCAATGCTTCTCCTTTAAATAATAAATACAAACTGAAGGCTGCGCTGGCTTCGATTCGCGATATAAACCCGAAAGACGAAACAGAGCGAATGTTTGCGTACAATCATGTTGCCCTCCAAAACCAATCTGAAGGCATGATGAAAACGATGGCGAAGGGCAAGGAAAATATGCTCGAAAATCCGCAGTCCCTGAATGCGTACGTAAAAGTTCAAGCCAGCCTGCTTAAAGGCATTGAAGCCTTGGATAAGCATCGTCGTGGCGGAAAACAACAAGTGCTGGTTCAGCACGTTCACGTTGGACCTGGGGCACAAGCCGTCGTTGGTGATGTCGATGCGCGCAAGGTGATTAAGGAGACGAGTGAGCGCCCGATGAAGGATGTTGTGGATTCAAAACAACAAAAACGGACGAAAGTTCGCAACTCGGCAAAGCCTAGCATCTCGAAAGGTTAGTTGGTTCCATGATCAGTCGACATAAACGAAACACGGATCCCATGCATGATAGTTCTAGATGTGGTGCGAAAACACGGAGTGGTTTCCCCTGTCGATCTCCAGCAGTCAGCGGAAAAGCTAGGTGTCGCATGCATGGCGGCGCAAAAGGGGCTGGAGCGCCTACAGGAAACTCTAATGCTTTGAAGCACGGTGCGTATACGGCAGAAAAGATAGCGGATCGCACTGAATTTAAAAGGCGACTAGATGCTCTTCTGGAAAAAAACAAATCCCTCGTTGAGGATTTGAAAAACACCGACGCAAGCAATTTTTGGAAGTGAATCCCATTTCGGCATAGGCGTTTTCGTGGATTATTCGACGCTATCGGTCGTGCTTTTCATCCGAAAGGTGCCTTAGAGTTTTGCTGGGCTGAGGGGAGCCTGGCAAAGTGGTAGAATTTCATTCTTAAATCTGAATTTACAAAATACATAATAAAAACAACTACTTACTGTTTAATTTTTGGCTGAAGTTTGGTATCTTTCCTCTATCGCTGGTATTGAAAGAGGATTGGTTGAAATGGATATTGCGACACTGCGGCAGATTGTTGACCTTTTACCCAAGGACACGCCTACATTACGAACTCTTGAAACAACCATTCGCGTTGGGGCTGGTTTTGGCGGCGCTTGGTACTCATCGCAAAAAGTACATTTGCAACGTTGGCTATCGGAATATAACACGCCTGGGCCATATAAACGTAATGCTTCACGCGAGCGCAATGCACGTTTTATGTATCAACATCTTTCGTGTGCCACTTGTCTCTATTGGCTTCTCGAGGCGGCAGAAACTGACGCCGCACTCATGCGTCTTGCGTTCGATGCCGTAGTTGTCGCGCGCCCAAACGGCGCATCGCAGTGCGGCGCATTCCGGCGCGTAATTTCATGGGAAACCGCCAAGGGAATTCTTCTCAAGCCAAATACTTCGAAATCCTGGCCGGTTCACCTGGCGCGCCAGATTGGTGACGATGATCTATTCAATCCGTGGCAAAAAGAAAGGGACTTGTTCGATGACGATTAACGACACGATCCTTTATGATTGGCGCAGCGAGCCGAGAAATCTGGAGGGTGCCTTCGCGCCTTCTACCCTCCGTGCCTATGTCTCCGATACCGAAGCCTATGTCGGCTGGTGCAAGGCAAATAGCGTCGTTCCGTTTCCTAGCAATGTCGACACTGTATGCGCGTTTTTAGAAAATGAAGCCCCTGGAAAGGCGCCGTCAACAGTTCGGCGACGTCTCTATGCCATCCGAAAAGTCCATAGACTGTTGCAACTGCCAGACCCGACTTTTGACGAAAAAATAAACGTCACCTATCGTCGGATCAATAGGGCGAAGCTCACGCGACCCAAACAAGCGAAAGGCATGACGCGCGACTATCTTGATCGCTTTCTTGCAGTTCAACCAGACTCACCTTGGGGACTACGAAACAAAGCCATGTTGTCGTTGGGGTATGAGTTGCTCACCCGTCGCGCAGAACTTGTTGCTTTGACCACCGATGCGATTGAATTTCGAGAGGATGGCACTATCCGCGCCATTATTCGGCGAAGTAAGGCCGATCCGTTCGGAAAAGGTCGCGTCGCATTTACATCGCTGCAAACGGCGCAATTGGTTCGTGATTGGCTCGCATGGCGGGGGGCTGATGTGAATTTTCTATTTTGTCCTATCTATCAGGGTGTAGCCGTCAATCGGCATCTTAGTACGACTGCGGTTAAGCGACTGGTCAAAAACTCCGCGCGAGCCTGCAGTCTGGAGCAAGGAGAAGTCGATGCTTTTAGTGGGCATTCGTTGAGGGTTGGGGCTGCGCAAGATCTCTTATGCCTCGGCTATGATACCGCGGCAATCATGCGCGCTGGAGGTTGGAAATCAATTGGTGTTCTTGCGCGCTATTTGGAACTGGCTGAGCACAACGTATGGAAAATTTGACAACAAAGAGCGCGGATCACTCGCCAATAAGTTTAAGTCCGTGTCGTGAAGTCAGGATGTTCTTTTCGCGCGCCTTCTGATTGGTTATCGAGAACATTTCATATCGTATGACTTTGTTTTGGTAGGCCAGAAGCTAATAGGGTAAGTTTCATTGCAAAGTTTACCGTGTGGATAATGACTTGGCTCTGGATGGAAATGAGAAATCCCTTATCCCCTAGGGAGAGTGTCTGATCTTCTGTCTATGAGTAATTTGGTCCCTGCTTCCAAACTGAAGGAGCATGACGACAATGACGATTTCCAAAGAACTACTGGACGAGCTGCTTAACGGCGTTGAACGGCCTGAAGATTTACTCGGCGACAAGGGCTTGATGAAGGAGCTGAAGGTCCGTTTGATGGAGCGGATGCTCGGGGCTGAACTGACCGAACATCTGGGCTATGAGCCGAATGGGGCGCCTGCCAACCAGCAAGCCAATCGCCGTAACGGGGCCACGCGCAAGGTTCTAAAGGGCAATGACGGAGCAGTTCCCATCGATATTCCACGCGACCGAGACGGAAGCTTTGAGCCTGAACTAATCCAGAAAGGTCAGACCCGGATCGACGGGATGGATGACAAAATCATCGGGCTTTATGCCGCTGGATTATCGACCCGTGATATCCGTGCCCACCTTGAGGAAGTTTACGGATTACGCGTTTCCGCCGACCTTATCAGCCGCGTCACCGATGCTGTTTTAGAGGAGGTTTCAGATTGGCAGAACCGGGCTTTGGAGCCGATGTATCCGATTGTTTTCCTCGATGCCCTGCGGGTCAAAATTCGCGATGCGGAGAGCCGTCAAGTTAAAAACAAGGCGGTTTATGTGGCCCTGGGCGTCACTCCTGAGGGAGAACGTGAGGTTCTGGGTTTGTGGGTCGCGGCGAACGAAGGGGCCAAATTCTGGCTCTCAATCATGAACAATCTCAAGAACCGGGGCTTGGAAGACATCCTGATTGCCGTCGTCGACGGCCTGAAGGGCTTTCCTGACGCCATCAACGCAGCCTTCCCCGAAACCACAGTTCAGACCTGTATTGTGCACCTTGTGCGCCATTCCCTGAACTTCTGCGGATGGAAGGATCGCAAGGCTGTCGCCAAGAGCCTGAAGTGCATTTATCAGGCTGTGGACGACGAGGACGCCGCCAAAGCTCTTGATTGTTTCGAGGCCGAATGGGGCGGAAAATATCCCTCTATCGCCCCAAGCTGGCGACGAGCTTGGCAGGAGGTAATCCCGTTCTTTGCCTTCCCGCCAGCGGTGCGCAAAATTATCTACACCACCAATGCAATCGAAAGCTTGAATAGAGTGATCCGAAAAACCACCAAAACACGGGGCAGCTTTCCAACCGACGATGCCGCAACAAAATTGATCTATCTGGCAATCCGCAAGTTCGAAAAGACTGGACGATGCGTCAGAGAATGGGTTGCGGCAAGAAACCAGTTCGCTATTCTATATCCAGAACGGTTCAATAAATGACCCGTCGAAACCGCATGGGCTGAGCCTCATACACAGAGTTTCGGATACTCCCCCCCTAGGTGCATTATCCGTGATATGGGCCATTGTTAATACAATTTTTGATTGTATTTCGATTCATTGTGACCGTGCATTGTCAAAGCCAACGTTTCGACGAATCAAACGCCGATGCGCTAGTGTGTTCTTTGTAACACTTATACAGCGACAATTTGCCAGCTTTTGAAAAAAGACCCTACTGTATTGACC
Source organism: Falsihalocynthiibacter sp. BN13B15 (assembly GCF_041205415.1). Taxonomy (NCBI): domain Bacteria; kingdom Pseudomonadati; phylum Pseudomonadota; class Alphaproteobacteria; order Rhodobacterales; family Roseobacteraceae; genus Falsihalocynthiibacter; species Falsihalocynthiibacter sp. BN13B15. The sequence goes on along the minus strand of NZ_JBGFCE010000016.1, from coordinate 35,414 downwards.
TGTCTGCAAATTGCGGTGAAAACGAATCATGAGTAAAAATCATTCTTTCTTTCCAGAAAGACTCCCGCGACCGGTGCAAAACACCGACGATGAAATCGATCTGGGACAGCTATTGCAGGTTGTTTGGCGCGGGAAATGGATCATTGCAATTTGCGGTTTGGTTGGCCTCCTGTTGGCCGCTGATAAAGCCTTCAGGAATGTAATCCCAATGTACTCTGCAACGTCAGCAGTGATATTGGACGACGGCGATGCAAATCAAATGAATTTCAACAGTTATGACCCCGGTTTTTCTGTCGATTCTTTATCCTTTGAAACCCAGATTCGGATTTTTAAATCAAGGCACCTAGCCGAAAAAGTGATTTTGGAAAATGGATTGCTCGATGATCCATTTTTCAATCCTTACGCGCTCAGACCGGTTCGTATCGACGATCCGACCGAGGTAGGGCTTTTGAAAGGCGTCACACAATTTCTAACTAGCGCCAAAAGTTTGACTAGCGATGCGAAGACCCTCGTCAGGGGGTGGATCATTCCTTCTGATGAAAGTTCCACAGTGAGTGACTGGGAGCCTTCGGACCGCGAAATTCTTGATGCCACAATCGAAAACACATTGGGCACGGTCACGGTTACGAATTCTAGTGAAACCTATGTATATGATCTAACCGTAAAAACGCCCTCTCCGGATCTGTCGGCGAAGTTGTCTACCTCTTGGGCCGAGGCCTACGTTCAAGATCAGCGCGATGTGAAGTTTGATGAAATTCAGAAAGCAACTAAGTGGTTGAGTGAAAAAGTTGCTGAACTCAAGCTGGGGCTTGAAGCCACTGAAGCAGAATTTTCTAAATTTAAAGTGGGAACAGAGCTTCTCAGTTCAGAAGTCTTGGAATCGCAAAACCTTCTGCTAAAGGTCAACCGTGATCGGCTAAAAGATGAGCAGGATTTAGATCGACAGATTGAGTTGAAACTTGCTGCTTTAGAGCTAGGTCGACGCCAAGAAGATTTAGCGGTGTTTGCAGATCTTGTTCAAGATGCCCGCCTGTCGAGATTGCTGGAGAACAAGGTTCTTTCAGAAGCCGAAAAGTTGGCTGCCATCGTTGCCAGAGCCTCAATTCTGGAACGGCAGCTAGAGTCAAAAAAAGTCAGAAGCGAGCAAAAGCAATCTGCCTTAGTCGGTGGCATCTCAGAGTTGGAGAAGCGTGTTGCATTTCAGTCTGAGGATCTCATCACGCTTCAACAACTAGCTCGAGATGTTGAAGCCAGCAGAGTTGTTTACGAATTTTTCTTATCTCAGCTGAAGGAAGTTTCTGTCCAAGCCGGCATGCTCAGGTCAGACAGCCGAGTGCTTGCCTTTGCTGTCGAACCCAACTCTCCAACACCTACCAATGCACAACGAACTCTATTGTTGGGATTGCTACTTGGAGTCTTCACTGGGGCTGGGTTCGTATTTTTAGCTGAATTCTTTAACAAAAAATTCCGTACGGTTGAGGAGTTAGAGGCTGGAACTGGTTACTTGGTTTTGGGTGAAATTCCGAAAATTGTAGCCCGCAAGCGCAGTGCTTGGCTCAATTATGTCATCACAAAACCTCAGTCTCGCGTTGCGGAGAGCATAAGAAATTTGCGGACCTCGCTCTTATCTTCGAATGTCGGCAGGGCTCCAAAAGTTGTAATGGTGACCTCTGCTACGGCAGGCGAGGGCAAAACATCAGTTTCTCTCGCTTTGGCGGCTAGTGTCTCGGCGTTGCAGAAGAAAGTTCTATTGGTTGAGTGCGATATCCGGCGCCGAACATTCGGCGAGTATTTCCGCAGCCAAAATGAACCGGAGCTCATATCGGCCCTCTCCAGCAATTCAGCATTGGAAGAATGCACCTTCCACAGGGATAAAGCGCTCGGCTGCGATGTATTGTCCGTCTATGCACCTACGCTCAATTCGATAGATTTGTTTTCTTCAAACAAATTTAAGGAATTCTTGCTGGATATGAGAACGAAGTATGACGTCGTTATTCTTGACACGCCACCTGTACTGATCGTTTCTGATGCCCGCATGATTGCACCTTTGGTTGACGCCACACTATTTGTGGCTCGATGGAACAAAACTCCCTTGACGAATGTCCAAGACGGACTTCGTTCGCTTGAAAATATTGGTGCCAAGGTGACAGGGCTAGTGATGACGCAAATATCCATGAAGGGATTGAGGGCCTACAGCAACAGATCTGCTCCTAGTTTTAGTAAGAGCGCCAATAAATACTATATCGAAAGTTGAACTCGATGGCCGCAGTTGATCGGCAGAGAAATTGAGGATCAGTGTCTTCCAAGCACGGTCAAAAGTTACCGCTTCAATTCTTCGGGCCCGATAAGTACTTCAAACTCTTTGCCCTCTCCACCTGCCACTGAAATACCACGGCATCGTATCCATGCATGTGCTCCAAAACCTGTGTCTGTTTGTTGGGTTACCCCCAAGTAAAAATGAGGTTCAAGATTGCGGCGGCGAAGGATTTTGTCAGCTGCGATACAGCGTATCAAGCAGTCTGTTCGCCATGGAAGGATCCGCGCCGCAACCGAGAGCGCCCATTCCAATCGAACGAGTTGATCGTCGACGGCCTGATCTCTTGCACCAGATTCCTCAGGGAACCCCGACACTGGTTTTTTTAAGCGGGCCAAAAGGGTCTTTGCGGGCTGATTTGCGAAGATAATGCGAGCCTCAAAAAGGGCTTCGGCAGAAATTATGAGTTCAGCCCATTCGGAAAGGCTTAGGGTCAAAACCTTTCTGAATTTATTCGCCATTTCTCAAAAGCCCTGATCTAGTTCTGGTTGTAGGTGATCAACTTGCGCTGCTCGAGTTCGCTTACGAGAGATCGAATATCGCATTCAAGAGTCTCAGCATCTACGTCATACTCCTGCAACATTGCATCGTAAACGGCGTCCACTGAGGCGCCTTCAGAGGCCAAAGCAAAAAACCGTGCACCCACCTCATTGAGGCCAAAATAGAGACCACTTTCAAGGTCAAGTATAACCAACTCACCGTCAACTTGTCGCGAGACAACGTGAACAGGTATCTCGAATTTTGAAGTTAGTTTCACTCAAACCTCTGTACGTTTTTGGCTTCAGAAAGGATTGCGCTGCGCAGCTCGTTTAACCCATCGTACCGACGAGGATAATTCAGTGCAATGGAAGGAATAGATTCAGCAATATTGGCAACGTTTTGAAAATTTTGATGAATCCGGTTTTGATCCTGTGTATCCAAAATAAACAAATTCGACATCCAGCTCGTTAGAGCATCCGCCCCCTGCAACCGACGAAAACTAATCCTGTCGGCTTCTCCGGATTCCAGAAAAAAGGCGGCGATCAAAGGTTGGGGTTCAGCGCAGTGCGGCAAGCTATCTCCAGCGAGGACGCGCGTCTTTTCCGTGAAGGAAACGGGAGGTGCCAATGCCGCCATATCCGTGCGCAATGCTGAAGCGCTGTCTTCCCACATACGCACGGAGGGATGGCTGGGGAGGGACATATACCCGTCAAATTTTTTCTCAAGGGTAAGCCCATCGTCAGTTAAGAATGGACTACCGGATGCTGCAAAGCTCGCGACAAGAGTAGACTTCCCGCGCCCGGATGCACCAAAAAACGCAATCGCACCGCCAAGACATTCCACTGCACTCGCATGGAAAATAAGCTCGCCTCGCACACTCTGCATGAGGGGAGCGACTTGATTAAGATAGAGATGTTCTTGAGTGGCTGTGTCATTGCCTGGAACCAACCAGCACAGGGCTTTGGAGCCATCCAGCGAAACGTGAAAATCTGCCAGTCCAGGAAACCGCAAGAAAAAGCCGTCCTTATCGCGGTGAAAATTCAGCCATACAGAACCATCTTGCGCAGCCCATCTGTGGAAGGGTTTGGCCTTGATGGTGGCTTGAGCCCTCGGTGGCATTACAACTAGGCCTTTGGTCACTCTGTTGAACCGCCAAGGCAACTCGCGACAAATTGGGAAATCGCGCCGGATGTAGGAAAGAGGTTTGGATGATCCTTCAGCACAGCCTTCTCGATTTCGGAGACGGTTTTTTGCCCATCGCAGTAGCCCAGCACAATTGCGCGCGCCTTGGCAGTGGCCGTTAGGTTGGGAATATGATCGGGTTTGGCATTTCGCATATCGTGCGCGTTGAGGGCTAGGCCCTCCCATGTCGACTGCCGGCATTTCCATCCAGAAGGGGCATGCTCGACGCTCCAAGAGAATAGATCCTCGTCAGGGCGTAAAACAAAGGTCACTTGAAGGACATCGTTCTTTGCAACGTGCAACGGTTTGGATAACGGGAAAAACGCCTGACTGCGATTGATCCGCTCTGGATTGAGCGGTGAATTCGTCATTTTCACACCCTCACAAAGTGTGCAGTCAAACCACCCTGCAAGTCCGTGCATCTCTCCCGCCCGCGTAATAGTAAGCTCGGTTTTCCATGAAAAGAACGAACGTGTCTCGGTTCGAAAATCTACTGAATCGGCCAAAAAAGGCGTTCCAAGAATGTTTTTGGCCTCAAGGTTGACCGCATGTTTGTGATTTATACTGTGTTCTGTGATCCAGTGAAATTCAGGGGGGATGTCTTGTGCCGACCAACCAAAGGCGGCTTTGGCACAGCCTTCGGAGCCGACCGGCGCTAAAAAAAGATCAACACCCATCGGCATGATACGGCCCTCTTTTTTGAGAAAGCGGGTCCGCGCGTCATGAAGAAGGGCAAGGATGCCGTAGTCTAGTCCAAAATATCCGACATGGTCGCATACGATCAAATCGACAGCTCGGTCTAGTTTTAATTGGTTGGCATTCCCTTGAAGGACATTGCATTTTTCGCCTTGCCCTGCGCGTTCAAAAACTTCCCTGGCGACGTCTGCAACTGATGTGCTTTCGATAGCCGTCACGCCCGCTGCTCCCGCTTGAAGACAAAGAGTTCCGAGAATTCCAACCCCACAGCCAAGATCCAGCACGTGGTCGGAACAACGAACGGTTTTAGAAATCGCACGCTCCAACAGAGCAGTCCGCGCAGTATCTGAGACATACCCCCAGTGTTCATCAATCAAATAAGATATGTTTCAAGCTCCCGGCGAGAATTATTGTCGCCAAATATCAGATGATTATGTCGGTGTATACATCGCTAAGCCGATAGCTTTGAAAGCCCATTCGCGGGCTTGCGATGCTTAAATCACGTCAACCGGTATTCAAAAATCCCTTGCGCATGTTCACCATGACCAACATACCCATGCCCCTTGTACCACTCATATTGCCTGCTCCGTCATCCATGCCGTTTCGAGATCCTTGGGTCGTCATATGCACAGAGCCAAACTCGCGAAGTATTGGACTGCAATAGGTTTTTCTACATGTACTCTCGGTTTTGCCCGAATCTCCGGTCATTTTGTTGTGCATGTCGCGAATTTCCGTGTTTACCTGTCAGACAATTTATTTGTCTTTGTTGTCCTATTATTAACTATTTCACAACAAGACGCAACGCTCGTCAAAATTCCTACAGACCAGTAAAGGCCTTCTGTTTCTAGGTCTGACACTTCATTTTGGAGCTGAGAAAACCCGTCGAGCCTTAACCAACGTTTCCCCGGCAACGTCGTTGGAAACCGAAGGGCAGCGAGGCCCTCTCTGTAGGGCGTGGAAGCGGTGGAGAACTCAGCTTTGGATGTTCTTTGGCGAACGGCTTCGGGCAGAAGGCCAACCATTGCTTTGCGGTGAATGCTGCGATCCTGTTGCGCATTTCGCAACTGAGTGAGTGGTAACCCAAGCGCCATATTGAGGAATGCGTGACTGTAGAAAGGGGAGCGATACTCGATCCCCGCTAAACTTCCCATCCTCTCCATCGTTTCGCGTGCAAATGTGGGAAAGCCGCCTTCAAGTGACATTAGACGCTCGCGTAACCCGATCCTTATGCCAGATTGCTTCTCGGCGAGCATTTTGTAGTTTTGACGCATGCGCTCGTCCAAAAGCTCTTGCATGGGGGCTGAAAGCCACGGGTGGCTGCGCCTCGTATGTGACTCTTCGCGTTGCAGCGCCCATCGGGCGGCCTTGCGTACATTGGATGGCAAGTTGGGATAGACGCCGTGCCGGACAAAATTGAACATGGTCCACATGGCGCCGCTCTTCGAAAAATCTGCCTGTAAGCTTTTGCGGAGTACTTTCCATGCGCCGATCTGCATGCATTCAGCGAGGTCATTTTCACCAAATGCGAGCCATTGATCACCACCGGTGCCGTTCACAACAACACGCCCACCGTTCTGGTGGTGTGTCTCAAAAATCCCTCGGTGCATCAATGTATTGGGGAAATTGGGAACTGTGCAGAGCCTTGCTGCTTCGCACCTGAGCCACTCAACTGACTTATGCGTCGGACGAACTTCAACAATCGACCGTCCGCAGTGCGCACCAACAGCATGCGCGAAGTCGAGTTCAAAGGCATCTGTATCTTTTTCAAACTTGAGGGTGAAGCCCGCGATATCGGGTGCGTGCAACCGGCCTTCTCGATGTAATTTATTGCCGACAGAAAACATGGCCGATGAATCTAAGCCTCCGCTGACCTCATAACCCACGGGACGGTGAGAACGCGATTGCCTGCGAACGGTTTCAAACAAGACCTCTTGGTAGTGTTCAACATAGTCAGCATCATTGTGAAAGTGGATCAACGGTATTTGTTTAGGATTCCAGTAGGATTTGATCCGTGGGCCATACTCATCAACCGTCATACTGCGCGCCGCAATGAGGCGGGAAACACCCTGCCAAAGCGTGTCATCTCGCGACGTCAATTCCGCAGAGAGATGCTCTGCCAACGCGCCCTGGTTCAACTCTCGAGGTACGTTCGGCCCCGCGAGAACAGCGTGTATCTCAGAGGCAAATATAAGACAGTGACCGTCCCAATGGTAGACAAACGGCTTTGCACCGGCCCGATCCCGTGCGCAAAACAGTTTGTGTTGACGAGCGTCCCAAATAGCGAGGGCAAAATCACCATCTATTTTTTCGAGGCAAGCCTCGCCCCAACGCTCGTAAGCGCGCAATACAAGCTCGGCATCTGAACGGGTTCGTAAACGGGCGCCTTCAGCGAGCAAGAGGCAGCGCAACTCTTCCCAATTGTCGAGGCGACCGTCCATGACAAGATTGAGGCCCGCATCTTCATTTGCGAGCGGCTGTGACTCTTCCAGAGACTCATTGGTAGTCTGAAGCATGCAATGCCCTAGCGCTGCGTGCTCACTAGACCAATGCGTGATCCCGTCTGGACCTCGATACGCCATCGCGTTCGTCATTCTCTCGAGATGGCCCAATTCAACCGGACCACCGTCAAAGCGGACGATGCCCGCTATGCCGCTCATGTCATTTTCCGGTCACTAACAACAACACCATCGGCTAAACTCACGATCCGGTCTGCTAACGCAAGACTGGCTGGTCGATGGGTAATTAGGATTACAGTGCGGTCGCAAAAGGCCTCACGTGCAGCAGAGATAAACGTTTCTTCACCGTCTGGGTCGAACATTGCCGTTGGCTCGTCAAGCACAAGGATAGCTGGGTCTTTGAGAAGTGCCCTTGCGAGGGCGATCCTCTGCGCTTGCCCACCCGATAGGCGAACTCCGCGGTCTCCGATAATGGTTTCATACCCTTGTGGTAAACCCGCGGCAAAATCGTGTGCCTGGGCACGACGCGCAGCAAACTCTATGGCCGCATCAGTCGCGTTTGGCAAACCATAGGCGATATTATCACGAAGCGATGCATGAAACAGATGCACGGACTGTGAAACCAACGCGATTTGGCTCCTAAGGCTCTTAAGCTCGACATTCGCTATGTCGGTGCCGTCGATCAAAATTCGTCCTTGATCTGGCTGATCAAACCGCATGAGGAGGTTTATGAGTGTGCTTTTTCCGACCCCGTTAGGACCTGTAATAGCAATTGTCTCCCCAGTGCGAATGTGTAGATCGACGCCGTGTAGCGCTTGGTGACGTCCAGGATATGTCAGGTGAAGGCCCTCAAACCGGATATCTCCCTTCACGGGAGCAAGTTGGGTTGTAGAAACAGCCCCCTCGGGTACCTCGTCGAATACGGCTCCAAGCCGAGTAAGAGCACCCCGTGTGAGTTGTGTTTGAGCCCACAGGTCTACAAGAGACGAAAACGGTGCGGTAAGATACGCGGCATAAAGCAGAAAGCTAACAAATTCGGCTACGGACATTTCACCGCCCGAAACACGCTCTCCAAGGAGGCGCAAGAGGAGCAACATTGTCGCGAGCGCTGCGAACTGGATCACGGTCGATATCAGTGCATTGATGCGACCCTGCTGAATTTCTAACAGACGCAATGATTGGGCGCGTTCAAGGTGGTCCGCAGAAGATGTGCCTTCACGCGTATATGCCTTGATTGCAGGCATCATGGAGAAGTTTTCCTCAACGACGGAAACGAGGGAGGCATATGCATCGCGCACCTGAACCGAAAGAGGCCGTAATTTGCGACCAATCAGGCGTAGCCCAATATAGTAAAAAGGAATAAGGCCCAACACGATACCCGCCAAGATAGGATCAATAGCGGCCATGATAATGACTGCGCCAAGGGCCGCGAGAAGATTGGGAACAATGCTGGTTACGGTGTAAGTAAGATAGGAGCTGATTTCTTCTGCTTCGTAGACAGCGAAGGACAATATATCGCCCTGCCTGCGTGCCCGAAAATAACCAAGCGGCAAGCTTTGAATATGGTCATAAATTTTTTGACGTATATCCGCGATGATTGTGGCCGAGGTGTCTACAAGAAGCAGTTCCCTAAAATAGGAAAACACTGAACGCAACGCAAAGAGCCCAATGATTCCGCCCAAAACGGTATTTATGTTTAGCGCCTGTTGGGCCAGAATGCTGGCAGCAAATTCTCCAGCTAGCCAAGGAAGAATTAGGGCGACAATCGTCTCGATGACCATCAAACCGGACACAAATGCAAGCGGCTTGCGGTAAGGGCGAGCGAAGTTAATGAGACGTGCGAGCTTCATAGTTTTCCCAAACCACCAGAAAACAACTTACCAACACCCCGAATTCCACGCTGCAAATAAAGCATTGCCAGAGGGCCGTCTCCGAACTGCGTCCGCATGTAGGTCTTTGGTGGAAATAGATGCTCGCCGATAAAGGCGATTTTGCCCCAAGCACCTGATTGTGCTCTAATATTGAGCCGAAACCGCGTGGAACTTTTACCATAAAGATAAGTTTCGACCAGTGACGACTCGTCGGGTTCCGTCAGCTTTTGCAATACATCCTGAGGCACTTTGAAACCAAACGCCTCGCTCGCAGCGGAAAAGCCCGACAAGCAGATACGAGCAAGGCCCTTTTCGCGGGCTCGTGTTACGAAAGCCGCCCAATCAGACTGCGTCAATTCTCGTGAAAGAAGGTCGATGTCCTTTAGCCATATCAACCGATCAGAACTGAAATGTCGCGTGCCATTAACAATATAGGGTGCCCTCAAATGCACGAGTCGATGAAAGCATGTTATCAGCAATGAATCGACGTGACTGGGGGCGCGTGCCGTGTCGCAGAGGGCCATCAGAGGGATAGATCGCGAGAATATATCCTCAACCGAGAAGAGTTGTGAGAGAAATGCCGAGTTACTGATCTGCCAGTGTAAATCAATATCGTGTGACCAGCCTGTACCCTCAGCACGGGAGTAACCAATCTGGCTCGAACCGCGCGAACGTGCGAAAGTCACCGAGCGCGTAAACCCAAGATCGAGTAGGATTCCTTCCGCACGAACTCGATCTCTTGGTGCAATAAGGATGTCGGTATCGCCGCGCGTACGGTGGGCTGCGTCGGAATAGATTGAGTACGCGGACGCGGTACCCTTTATGATAACAGAGTTGATCTCAGCTTTACTGAGAGCCTCGATCGCAGGACCGATAAAAAACCTGTGGCGGTCCTCCCAGAACAATTGATTGAGAAGCCGATCCTTGAGGGCGACTTCGATCTCTTTGGGGACGCAGGAAACACCTTCGAGCGCTGAAGCAAGCCAGCCAGCCACTCCATGGAAATCCGCTCTCTCGATCAGCTGTTGCAGAGCGGGCCCAGCGTCCGGCCACTGCTTCACTTCTCCACTCAACGCAGAGCAAATAAAGGCATCGGTTTGGTTTTCTAATAGCTTGACGGCATTAGAGGAGGGGGCAGGGATGCCCACCACACAAGCAGGTGTGTAATTCAATGTCGCCGTCATTTTTGTTCTCGCAGCAGTTTTGACTCTTTCCGTCCAATCTTAGACCTATGCCGCCGAAATCTTCTGGGCAGAATTAGGGTTTCTTAACTTCTATCGTGAGAGAGTGTCAGTTGCGATGATCAATTGGTACGCGTGGACATTTTGACGATCTAGCAACCACACATGACCATTTTTGTTGATGCACTGATGGAGAATTATTTTCAATGAGGGTCACGAGTTGTTAACATTGGCCGAAGTTGAGCCGGTCTGGTTGCAGGCGGAGGCTAGCCTCACCTTTTTGAACGATTACAACTTATAGATATCAACGTCTGGAAGCGTTTGGCGTTTGAAATCTGCGACCAGTGTGGAAGTTAAAGTGATAATGCCAGGTCAGGAAAATTGCGGGAATTCGATGGCACCCACCCCTAACGGGTTCGTTAGGGGTGGGTGCCATCGACAAGGAAGTACCTCATTTCCAGACGAGCCACTTAGCCATCTTCAAGATTACATTGTATCTCGACTAAACTAAGACGGACTCGGCTTTCGCGATGAGGATTTTCTTGTTGTTTCCTTTTTGCTCATAGTTACGATCCTTTTTTCCTAAATATTCCTCCAGTTTCAGGTCATTATTATTGGATCCAGCGGCGCAAATTTCGACCATGAATAGGACGATGCGACAAGAGTGTTACAAGGGCACGGGGGAAGTGTTTTCCATCGCGACGAAGTAGTCCAAACCCATTATGGAGATTTTCCCAATCTATTTTCCGATTGGAGCAAAAGATATGGCCCCACAAATATAATCTGACAATGCCGCCTCGCCGCTTGTTAACACTTTGTTTTTTGTCTTTATCTGCTTATGGTTTAGAAAAGGTACCAGGCAAAGATGTTTCCCGTAAAATTTCTCACCACTCTCCTTATATCTCTCTCACTGATGATCGCACCGGTGCAGGCTCAAAACAAGGCGTCTATAGAGAAGCAGTTTCAAAGCTGGCTAGTTCAAACAATTTGGCCAAAGGCCAAATCTAGAGGCGTCTCCGCCGATACTTTCAACACGGCGTTCTCGGGCGTATCTCTTAACTGGAAGCTGCCAGATTTGGTTCCTCCAGGAGCAAAAGCCGCCGTACCCAAGAAACAACGACAAGCTGAATTTGGCTCTCCTGGCAAGTACTTCAATCGAGGTTCCGTGGATGGTGCCACATCTGTAGGCCGCCAGATGGCAAATAAATACGCCAGCACTTTGAAATCAGTGGAGCGCAAAACGGGTGTTCCAAGCCGCATCATTCTGGCGATTTGGGGCCGCGAAAGCGGGTATGGACGCGTCGCTATCCCAAACGATGCTTTTGAGGTGCTCGGGACTAAGGCCTTTATGAGCACCCGCAAGGAATACTTCGCAGGCGAGCTTATTGCCGCACTCGAGATTGCGCAGGCAGGGCATGCTCCGCGGGGCGCGATGAAAAGCAGCTGGGCCGGGGCACTTGGACAACCGCAGTTCATGCCGTCAAACTTTCTCAAGTACGCCGCCGATGGCAATGGCGATGGACGGGCAGATATTTGGAATTCGCAAGCCGACACGATTGCCTCCATTGGCGCTTATCTCGAACAGCACGGATGGGAGAGTGGGCGCGATTGGGGGTTCGAAGTCAAAGTCCCTTCTTCTGTCTCCTGCACTCTTGAAGGGCCGGATCAAGGCCGCCGTATCTCTGAGTGGGAGGTGTTGGGCATCACGCGCACTTCAGGCCGGCCATTCCCAGACCATGAAAAACTTGGTGAGGGATATCTACTGATGCCTGCGGGAAGAGGCGGGCCTGCCTTTATAGTGACACCCAACTTTTACGTCCTGAAAGATTACAACATGAGCGACCTCTATGCTCTCTTCGTGGGTCATGTCGGAGATCGCATTCAATACGGTGTTGGAGATTTCTCGGCCCGTTGGGGAGCCGTCGGTAAGCTTTACAGATCAGATATCGCTGCGATGCAGCGTACTCTCGAAAGGCAAGGCCATGATGTTGGTGGAGCGGATGGATTGCCAGGTTTCAAAACCAGACGATCTGTTGGTCGCTGGCAGGAAGCCAATGGTCAGAAGGCGACTTGTTTTCCGAAAAAAGAAATGGGTTTGAAATAGGCGCTCGCGGGGATGTCAGAGGAAACTCGCTTGTGAAGGGTAGAGACCTAGACCCGACCCATCCGGTCGATGTTGACACCTTCTCCGCACACAGCAGGCACTATGTCATAGTGAATTGGTTTGAGCGGGCGTGCTCAAACCCAATTCAAAGCAGATTTATTCCGTTAGGGCAGGGTTATTGTATAGGGATTGCATATTGCTTCAAAATGTCTAGCGCCACGATATTCAGGGCGTTTATATGGGTCGCAGCTAAGTTCACTTTTGGTCCGCAACCTTCGTCGTGAGCTTGTAGAAAACGTAATGCGCAAAGACACCAGCTGTCACCGACTTTGAGGCCAATAAATCCGAACTCAGGCCGAGATGTGCTTAGGTCGTGCCGACATACTTTGAGAAGGCGAGAAATTCTGCGGTCATAACTGCACAAACGGTGTGAGAACCTTTATCTTCTGCGCAAGTATTGCAGTGGCCATCTCTAAAAAAACCAGTCACTGGCTCAGAGCTGCAAAGCTGCAGAGGGCCACCCAATATGTTGATCTTGTTTTCAGGTTGCATAGTGTCCTCCTAAGGTTTTTTGTGATATAGAGAAAAGCATTCGAATTATTAGTCTTCAAGATTTGGACGGACCCCCCGTTGGGTCACTCATAGCCTGTCATCTCCAGACATCCATATCCTCTATGACTGCCCACCACTGTGACTGGCCCTTCCTAATAAGGGATCGACAAGTCCATCCAAGCATTAGGGTTTAGGGCTTCTACGGTCACGTCAACACCTTGTTCTGGCAACGTGTCCCGCCATCGGGTTGGGACGTCTCGCCCTTCAACAAGGCTCGTGTCAAGGGGTTCCGCAGCAAAGGAATCGTCAGAATAAGACTTGGTCGCCCCATCAGGTGCGATCCATGTTAAGGACGAGTTGAGTGAGCCGTCGGCTTTGCGCAATTGAAATTCCATCAGCTTTGACCCGCCTTCAAATGACAGCGAAAACCAATCCCTTCCTGATTGGGTGTCCGACAGTGGTTGAGACGACCACTTACGGTCCAACCATGCGATGCCGGTAACAGAGACATCGCCAGAGGGCAGTGTTAAAATTCCGGCCGGGCAATACTCGGGACAATTAGGTTTTATGGTCAACCATATACCTCAGCCAGTGCGCAAAATCTTCTGCTTCCAGCTTGCCTTGCGCCTGGAGAATTATTCGATCGGCGACGCCCTCAACAGTCCAGTTTAGGGCGATGCCGTTGACATCGAGACAGACGTCCATGGATTGGTATGCTGTACGTTTGTTGCCGTCATTGAAGCAGTGGCCTTGAGCGACCGCCTCGGCATAACAAGCCGCTAGCGCAAACGCGTCGTCAATCAATCCATACGCAAGGCGGTTGTCCACACGCGACAACGCGCCCTCGAGCGATTTGTCACGCGCGCGTCCCACAAGTTCGCCAGGGTTCAGAACCTCGTCATGAATGAGTTCAATAAGTTCTGGAGACAAGAGACTGAACACGCCTACTTGTCCTTAAGGTAGTCAAGAACGGGCTGGTTAACATCTTTCCGGCGCTTGAGGCTTCCCAAGACCTCGTCGCGTGTGGCAACACGGCTATCGGTTTCCTGAACAGCCTCGGCGGGTACAAAATACCCCACCAGAGCCGAATTCTTCAAAACCGCAACCGGATTGCCGCCGGAACGTTCAAGCACTTTATGCGGCTCACGCATTTCGGTCATTGTGGCAATGTGGGGTGTGAGGAGTTTGGTCATGATGATCTCTCTATTGTGTATTATAGTGCATACTGCAATGCGCGTTTAAATACAAGAACGCCTGTTTCTTCATGCGATAAGCCAATCGACTGAAGTTTCGGGCCGAGCGAGGTCAAAGAAAAGGTGTTCGCCCAGGATCTTTGGGGTCTGTTTGATTTTCCCGTTCGCGATTGTGGCTTTCAATGAAAGATCCCACCCAAAAACCTGAAGGCAAATACAGCGCTGTATAAAGGGCTGACAGGGCGCACCTTTATCCCCGAAAATATCTGATAATGATGAGTCTGATTGGGCAACTATTTTTTATCCCAGTGGGATCAATTTGGAAGAGGGTGCGAAGACTTTTAGACGTTGCCCCCTTCACCCTGCGTTGAAATCCTGCAATTCGTTCGGCTTAAGGCGGAGCCTTTGTAGCTCTGGTTTGTCTCTTTTGCTCTTCGGGGCATTTTCCGCACCAGGCTTCGGCAACCAAGATCGGCAACGATTATCGGCAAAAACTTGCATTCAGATACAGAAACATACTATATAGAGAGAATTTTTCACACATCTGAGATCGGCAAAAATGTTAGAAACACCTGGTAGGATCGAACCCTGTTTCTTTGAGGAACGTATACCAGTCGACCTGGCGGACCTCTCGGTCGAAATCCAACGGGACGCAACACGTCTGGGACAGGGGCTGCACCCTGACAGTGCCGCTGAGTTGGCCGACCTAGTCCGGGTGATGAACTGCTACTACTCAAACTTGATCGAGGGTCACAACACACGGCCGCGCGATATCGAACGCGCCCTCGCCGGTGCCGAACTTGAAGAAGAAACCCGTCCCCTCGCCCTAGAAGCGCGCGCGCATGTCATAGTGCAGCGCGCCATCGACGAGATGTACCGGGCTGGCACCCTGCCTCGGCCCACTTCGGTCGAATTTCTTACCTGGGTTCACAAGGCTTTCTACAACGAAATGCCTGACGAATTTCGCGTCATGGAGCACCCGGACGGAACGGAGGAACCGATCGTTCCCGGTCATATGCGGCAAGGGGGGGACCGGGAAGTCGCTGTCGGACGCCATTTGCCACCGTCTTCGTCCCGTGTCTCGGCCTTCATGGATCATTTTGATAAGCGATTCCAGATTGCCGCACGTTCGGCAAGTGGTCGGATCATCGCGATAGCCTCGGCGCATCATCGGTTGAACTACATTCACCCATTTCCGGACGGGAACGGCCGCGTCAGCCGATTGATGTCGCATGCCATGGCACTCACTGCTGGGATTGGCGGAGAGGGCCTTTGGTCTGTTTCCCGTGGTCTTGCGCGAGGGATGACAGACCCCGGCGAATATAAGCGGATGATGGACCTTGCTGACAGCCCACGACGCGGGGACCTCGACGGGCGGGGCAACCTTTCCGAGGCTGCGCTGAAGACATATTGTGAATGGTTCCTGAAGGTCACGTTGGATCAGATCACGTTTTCCACAAAGTTGTTTGATCTCGGCGCATTGGAGAAGCGTTACAGGCGCTTAGTCGACGATACGATCGACGACAAGCGCGCACCCGACCTAATCTCCGCCGTCTTGCGGCATGGTGCACTTGAGCGCGGCGAAGCACAGATCGTGCTCAAGACCTCCGAGCGCACGGCTCGTAACACCCTCAGTAAACTGACCGCCGCTGGGTACCTGACATCCGCTTCTCCAAAGACCCCGGTGAGATTGGCCTTCCCTTTAGACTACCGGGAACGGCTCTTTCCTAATCTGTTTGCAGGCGGGGACTTGCCCCAGTGACGTTGATGGTCACGGATGGCGCATTCATCTTGAAGCCAAAATCTGCTTTTCAGCGATGACGCCAGCCTCTTTGAGGCTGTTCGCCGGGTAATTCCCCCATTTTCAATTGTGTCCAGCCGCAGAGTTCACGCGGCGTTTTCATTTATCCCTTAGCCCCTTGCCCACGGGCATAGACATCTTCGTAGCGGATGATGTCGCATCAGTCTGCGCCATACCGATCGCGCGTGAATAGTTTGTCCGCGACGCTGGAAATCTCGTTAGTCAGCCGGTTGGTGACGATGAGGTCAGCCTCCGCTTTGAAGGCTTCAAGATCGCGAATTACCTGGGACCAAAAAAAGGTTTCTTCCTGCATCACAGGCTCATAGACAATCACTTCAATGCCTTTTGCCTTAATCCGTTTCATGATCCCCTGGATGGATGACTGGCGATAGTTGTCACTTCCCGCCTTCATGACCAGCAGGTAAATCCCGACCACGCTAGGCTTGCGCGCAATGATCCTATCAGACAGGAAGTCCTTGCGCGTCCGGTTGGCGTCGACGATGGCACGGATCAGGTTTTGCGGCACCTCGGAGTAGTTCGCGAGGAGTAGTTTGGAGCCTTTGGGAAGGCAGTAGCCGCCATAACCAAAGGACGGATTGTTGTAATGCGTCCCGATGCGCAGGTCGAGACCGACGCCCTCAATGATCTGCCGCGTGTCCATTCCGTCGGACATGGCATAGCTGTCGAGTTCAATGAAGAAGGCCACCCGCATGGCGCGAACTTTTAAAGAAGGTTGATGAAAAGCCACAAGCTTTGGGATCAGCGTAAGCGTCCATTCACGCCTTATAATTCCACGGAAGCAGTTCATCAACCCTGTTGATCTTGTGGTCAGCGATGCGGCTGAGGGTGTCGGTGAGCCATGCCTGCGGGTCGACGCTGTTGAGTTTGGCGGTCTCAATCAGTGTGTAGATGATGGCTGCGGATTTGCCGCCCCGTTCAGATCCGACGAACATGTAATTTTTGCGACCAATGGCGATGCCGCGCATGGAGCGTTCGGCTGTGTTGTTGTCGAGTTCAAGGAACCCGTGATCCAAATATCCGCGCAACCGCTTCATGCGGGTGAGAGCATAACGAATGGCATTGGCCAAGGGCGTCTTGCCTGACAGCTTGGGCAGTTCGCTTTGCAGCCAGCTTTCCAGATTATCCAGAATGGGCGTTGCTTTTGCTTGCCTGAGTTCGACGCGCCGTTCTGGTGGTAATCCGCGCGCTTTTTTCTCGACACCATAAAGCTGGGCAATGCGCTTGATGGCTTGTTCCGCCACATGCGACCCTTGGGATTTGAACACGTCCACAAACTTGCGTCTGACATGAGCCATGCAGGCAACTTCTTTGATTTTGCCCGACCGGTACAGCTCTTCGAACCCCGCATACCCATCGGCGTGCATCCAGCCTTGATAATCCTTGAGGTGTTCGCTGGGGCGTATGCCTTTGCGGTCTGGCGTGAACTGATACCATGCCGCAGGTGTTGCATTGCTGCCCCATGTGCGCTCATCTCTGTCATAGGCCCAAAAGCGAGCCGTCTTTGTCTTACCGTTGCCAGGGGCCAGCATCTTAACGGGCGTGTCATCCGCGAAGATGGCCTGACCGGATAGGACGTGACGCTTGATGGCCTCTGCTAGTGGCTCCAGCAATGCCGCAGATTTACCAACCCATCCGGCCAGTGTGGAGCGATTCATATCCAAGCCCTCGCGCGCAAAGATTTGCGCTTGGCGGTACAGGGGCAAGTGATCGGCATACTTGCTGACCAACACATGCGCCAAGAACCCCGGCCCGGGAATGCCCTTCTCAATCGGGCGCGATGGCATTGGCGCTTGGCTGATGCAGTCGCAATCTTTGCAGGCCATGCGGGGGCGGATGATCTGGTTCACGACAAAACGACCCGGGACATACTCCAGTTCTTCTGTCGTATTGCGGCCCAACTCGCGCAATGCACCGCCACAGCCTGTGCAGACGTCGCCAGCAGATAGCATCTGTTCGACACGCGGCAGATGCTCTGGCAGTGGTTTGCGCTTGGGTTTGGCCTTCGCGTCCTCGTTAGCTTGCTTTGGCGGCGCGACAGGTGCCGCGGCAGCATCGGCCATCTCTTCATCCTCAAGGCGCAATTGCAGCTGATCAAGACCCTCGGCTTTTGATCCAAAGCGGTGGATATTTTGGCCCGCAACCTGATGACGCAGCTTCTGGATCAGCATGTCGCGGTTCTTCAACTCCGCCAGCAATCCAACGGTAAACGCGCGCAACTCGGCGGGTTCAGAGGGGATGATATCAGGCGTGCTGGACATAAGTTCATATACCCGATGTGGCAAAGGTAGTGAATCCCAGAAGCGTAAAAAGCTCAAGAATTAAGAACTTATCCAACCTTCAATGGTCGCCATGTCTTCTGAGGCATGCGCCAGTCGATCCCTTCCAAGAGCATCGACAATTGCGCGGGGCTGAGGCTGATCTTGCCATCCTTAGCAGCAGGCCAGACGAAGCGGCCTTTCTCCAGTCGCTTACTGAACAGGCACGCACCTTGGCTGTCCCACCAAATGATCTTCAGCAGGTCACCACGCCGCCCGCGGAACACAAACAGATGACCGGAATATGGATCCTCTGCCAGAACTGATGACGCCTGCGATGCCAGTGTATTGAACCCGCGCCGCATGTCCGTCACGCCAGCCGCAAGCCAAACCCGCGTGTTGCTTGGCACAGGGATCATGCAGTCAATCCTTCAACTAAGCTGACCACAGCGCACAATGCTGTTGGCCCCTCGACCAAAACCCGTCGGCCATCAGAAAGGGTAAGGTCAACGCGGGTGGCGCGCAGCGGTGTTTGGGCAGCGTTCGTCAGAACAACGGGAGCGGTCGTGTCAGAGACCACCTCGGCATCTTCAATCTCAACGCGCAAAAAACCGTCCACCGCTGGAATATCAGCTTCGTCATTGGCCGCCCCAGCAAAACGGGGATCACGCAGCCATTTATGGATGAGGTTGGCATTCACCGCATAACGCCGTGCAACCTGCGCGACCGACGCACCTTCAACACGCGTTTGACCGCTAATCTCGCGCTTCTCGTCATCCGACCAAAAACGCTTCTTTCCTGTACTCATAGAGTGCCCCTAAGTGTCCACTATCGATGGTGGACACTTAGATCATCAAAAAACAAACCGTCAGAGCGGGTTCACCAAACGCTTACGGATCAGATGCAGCCTTAGGCGTAAAGAACATATTTAAAATAGTCTACTACGATAATAGCGCGATAAAACATGCACTACGGTAACATCACGATAATAGCGTGATAGAATGTCGATACTATCGCCCCCAAAACTACAACCCCCAGATGAATCTCCTCTTGGGAGCAAACCATGAACATCTAGTAAGCGGTGTTATGAATAAACCAATAAGTTGAATCGTATGTCAACAGCACTGCATCACGCCGAAACTCATCTGTGTATCTCTTTGCCATTCCTTATCCACCTTAACTACTGGTCCGAATTCCCGCGACCACCTCTCACACCTAAGATGGCTGATAGCCGACCTCTTTTTGGTGCCGCACAGCGACGACTAGAGCGGTCTCGTGCTGTAAGCGATAGAGCGCAACATAACCGCTGGCTCCAAAACTGATCGGCCATTCCTGAAACTCTGGGTCCATATTATCGGCGGGACGGCCAACATCCGGATGATCCGCAACAATCTGCATCCCGTCACGGATAGCACCAGCCGCACGCCTAGCAGCATCAGGATTTTTCTCGGCAAGAAAGCGATAGAGGCGCTGAATGTCGGCCAGTGCTTCGGGCGACCAGATCAGACGTGGCACTCAGGCGGCTCCTGATCGTCACCAGCGGCAAGCTGTGCCAGCCAAGCGTCTGCCTCGGCATGAGCCACATGCAGCCCAGTTTCCTGATAGGCGTTCCAAGCACGGATACCGTCCTGGCGGAAGGCTTCGCGTTTTTCCTCGCGCTCGACGTATTGCGCGATTGCCTCACGCATCACCCAGTGTGGGGATCTGTCCCGCGCATCAGCAAGTGCTTTTACGCGGCTATGAACGTCAGCGTCTAGTTTGACCGCAACAGGGGTTTGCATGAGTTTTTCCTCCATAGGTATCACTTAACAATACCCCTATCAGGAAAGCATTACCAGAGCCTATCTGAGCCGATCAAGGCACAACACCTCCGTTCCAAAAAGGAGCGTTTTTGAAACGATGCGGAATAGCCTCTGTGCGGCCTTTGTTACCACTCAAGAATTTTTTCTATCGTGTAGCTTGCATGGGCAAGGCCAATCCACCACGAATCTTGACCCCAGATGAAGCCTATGACAGAAAAGCAAAACCAATGAGATCGGCAGCCTAAATGAAACCCTGATCCACCTTAACTGGCTGCGAACAGGTCGAAATTGCTTGCCGGAAATAACATCTTCAAAAACCCGCAATGCCCCAGCATCTTTCAAGCGTTCAGATCCCCAACGGTTACAACTAATGTTTTCTATAGTTGAAAGGAAATACGTACATGGCTGATAATGCTTCGAATGTGAAAGAGGCCGATGGGTCCGCGCAAAACTTCTTTCTGGCAAAGGGGTATAAATACTTCCAGACCGTACCCCATTTTGACGATACAGAAAACGAAGACGACTGGCAGGACGAGGTGTACGGGCATGCCTCACGAGTGGCCCAAGAGTATAAAGCCGAACGAATACTTGATATGGGTGCCGGTTCAGGTTTCAAACTGCTAAAGTATTTCAAAGATTTCGAAACGCTGGGATTAGAAATCGGATCGACCCTGGAGTTTCTCAAGAAAACCAACCCTGAAAGACAATGGGAATCCGTTGATGCATTTCCAGAGACATTACCGGCATGCGATTTATGTATTTGCTCTGACGTCATCGAGCATGTGTGCAGACCTGATGCGTTTTTGCTGAAAACGCCTATATCGAGCGTTACAACCGCACTGTACGTGGCGAGTGGCTCAGCCAATACATCTTTGAAACCATCGAAGAGGCACAAGATCAGGCCACGAAATGGCTCTGGACATACAACAACGAGCGACCCAACATGGGCATCGGCGGCATCACACACGCCATGAAACTGAAAATGGCCGCGTAAATTCTACGGCTGGACCCCATTAAAAATGGGGGGATTACTGGGTCAGCACTGATCGGCACCCAAATCACGATTAAGAAAAACACGACCCGTGGGGTCCATCCCAACAAAGGTACGAAACGCGACATAGGATTACCCTCGGTCTCTGACGCGCATGATTGTTTGCCTGCTGGTTTCGAATTCGCATGCGATAGCTGAGATTGCCTCGCCGTTTCTGATTTTTTGCTTCACTTTATCTTGTTGATCCGGCGACAGGGCAGATGGCCTTCCCAGGGGCGTGCCTTAAGCTTTGGCGCGGGCGAGACCGGATGGCGTGGCGATTACTTACTGCCTGAGCACACCCCAGACGCAGGTACTATAATTTCCGGTATGGAACATCTATTATTGTGGTTCTCGAAGGGACCATAATTTGTTTTTTAGCGCAGTAACCATGTCTTTTTGCCACGTCATGGGGAGCAATGTATCAAGCACATTTTGAGCCTGATCGTGCTTACCAATACTTGCGAGATGTCGCGCTAGAGTGGTGTGATTACCAATCTGATAAGGGGCCATCTGAACAATATCAAAAAGGCACTGTACCACAAACTCTGGATCAAAGTGTTGATTACCAGCATCTGAAACGATGCTCAACGCAAGATATTTATTTGCGGCAACCCCAGATGTAGTTGTTTTTATGACCTTGTCTTGCCAGCCATGCATGCCCCGTGGATCCCCGTTTTCACCTAATTCAACGAAACCGAGCGCATGCAAACTTAGCTTAAGGTCGTCAACTTTGCTATATTTTCCATTCATGTGTGCAAGCATATCGGTTAGAATGGGTGTTTCAGCGGGGAGCTCCAAAATGCCTCCAGGCGCATCATTAACGTTCATAATTTCTGTCGAGTAACCAAATGTTTTGAAGTCTTCCTTATAGAGGTCAACAATGATCTCATGTGCTTCATCGCATATAAATTCGCTAACTTTTTTGCGGGCATCAGTGCCGTGTGGGGATCTATTTAAAAAGAGCGAAACCCCATCTAGGCGGTCACAAATACTGCCTTGCGTCTTATCAAAACTTTCCAAAAAATGGGTTTCATGAATAGGCAAGTATCCTGCGTACAAATTTGCAATTTGGGGTCTCCAATGTTGATCAAACAGTGAATCACTGTTCTTCAACAACCGCAAAAAACCTAAAAACGTGAGGTTTTGTTGTGGATCTAGATCATGCTGCCAAAAAAATTGTTTCTTCAAGATATTTTCTAGCCGCATTTTATCCAAAAAAGCAGACAAGGTTCGCGTAAACGGATTTCTTACAACACTGAACGAAAATGTATTTTTATCCGAAATACGGCTGAAATCCTTGCACCAAATTTGGTTGGCCCCGTGCACTAATTTTGGGTCTAATTTTTCGCCTTTATATAATCCCTTCTCCTGTAGCGCAGATTTGATCAAGGTGCTTTTGATTGTCGAACAACCCGCCTTTGCATTGTTCATATATATAACGTCGTGAGATGCCTCATAGACAATACTCTGCGCCAAAACAGAACGCTGCATACAGGCTTGATAATTAGTCATATAGTTCTCGATCCGGCTGTTGCTTGATTTTTTTAGTGATTCTGCATTTTTAATCACTTCACATTTGTTCGAATAACTAGTCTCGGCATTTATTGCAATTTACCTGCGCCTAAGGGGTGGTTTTGAACTTGTAAAACGGCTGAAGCATGGACCAAATTACTCATACACAGAAGATCGGACACTCTCTTGGCTCTGGAGGAGCTATATCCCTACCCTCTTAAAAAATGCCTAGGAATTTCTAGCGTAGCCTTTGATCTGTGATCGCCTCTAACGCTGTTCTATAACAGATGCTCCATACCGGAAACGCTAGTGCCTGCATCTGGGATATGCTCCGGCGGTAAGTAATCGCCACGCCAAGCTATACCCATTACCTGCATCGTTTCATATATTTTTGTCTGCCAGCCAGCATTAGCGTAATACTGTAAACCTCGCGCCACGTCTGGGCACGTTAAATCATGAAACATAACCGCCGCCGTACTGGCCATTAAAGGCTCCACAGTACAGGCATCATCCAAAGGTGCCGATCCATCATGCAGGCCGTCAATGAATGCAAAGCTCCATTTTGTGAGCGGCAATGCAGAATGAACTAGGTTTACAATCCCTGGTGAAAAGCCGGCGTGCAGTCGCGGTTGGTTGTCTGGTACGGAATGATTGAGATTATCCTGCACGGCTTCTAAATGAACTGCATTACCTAAGGCAGGGTCAATAACGTCCAAATCAAGACCAGCCTTCAAAAGATGCGCAGTAGAAAAGGCTAAATGGCACCCTATTTCAAGGCCCCGCTTCCCCTCAAACGGAAGTGCGGCATTATACAAAATGGCCCCTTCATCCACAGAAAGAACACCGATATTCGGCTTCTCAGAACGCTTATCGGTGCGCCAAATATGTGGCACATCGCGACGCAGGTATTTCCATTTAACTGGCATCGGATCAGTTGGTTCAAGAAACTGGAATTGTCCGACAAGGTCGGGATCCTGCAACCCTTCAGAAATGTAATCATGGCGTTCTAGGTTTTGCAAATAAGGAGCGGCCTGGCCCTCTTTGAAGGCCGGTTTTACAAACAGTCGTCCAGTATAATCTAGCGGGGTCAGAAAGTGTGTGTGCCCCGCGGCTTTTTCCGTTTTTAGAAAGGCATCCACTGCTTTACGTGCACCCTGCCAGTGCCCGTAGTCATCAATTATAATCACACCGAGCGGACTAACCTTGGGGTACAGGTGGATAAGTTCCGCTTCGGTACTATCAAAAAAATCAGTATCCAAGCGAAGTAGGGATATCTTAATCTGTTTGTCATCTGGTAGCGTCTTACAGACATCGCCTTTCACGTAGCGAATAAGATTGCGTGGATAACCCGAAGAAATCATATTCTTGCGAACACTTTCAATGTCGTACACGGCGTGGGTCAAGCCATCCAAGGTTTCATCAGCCATAATTTCAGCCGCTGCACGCCCTGATGGGTCGCGGTCATCGTCTGTGGGAGGTGTCATGCCTTCAAAGGTGTCGAACAAATGAATTGCGCGGTTGCTCACCCCACGATCCAACAAAGCCAGTGCGATTATCATCGAAGACCCGCCTCGCCAGACTCCACACTCTACAAAGCCTCCTTGAATGTTGTTGTCTACAACATAGTTAACCGCTTCATACAGCGCATAGCCTCTATTGCGGGACGTCATCGTGAACGGTTTAACTTTTTTCCAAATAATCTCGAAGGGTTCAGGATATTTCATGGGTAATTTTTCCCTACATTGAAATGACGGAACTGAAGTACTGGATTTCCTAACTATAGGCTTGAAAAACACGTTGTGAATTCTTGATTAAGTGGTTTCCCAAATATTTTGAAGAGAGGCGCGCAATTCGTGCCGCGGCGCCCACCCAATTGCTGTGTGGATAGCATAAGTATCAAGTACTACACGCGCTACATCCGTGGGCCGTGGCGGTAAATGTTGCACAGCTATAGACCTGCCGCTGACCTCCTCGACCAGGTCCAGCAATTCTTGAACCGACGAGCCCACACCAGAGCCCACATTCCAGATTTTACCACTACTTTTTTCCGGGTTTTCAATCACATCCATAATCGCCTGACAAAGATCACGTACGTCGAAATAATCGCGCACTGCCGCACCCTGGCCGATCATAGGAAAGTCGCGACCTTCGCGGGCGGCTCGCATGAGGGCACCGACCACCCCCTGACTTAAACTTACCTGCCAGTTACCAATAGGATTGGAAGGGCGCAAAATCGCTGCGCTCAGGCCCTGAGTCCGCGCCATGAAAGAAATTGAATCTTCCGTCATTTTTTTTCCCAACCCATAGGGGGAAATCGGATTGAGGGGGCTGTCTTCTGGAATTTTGTCGAATGTCGTTTCGCCATAAATGGCCCCACCAGATGACAAATATATGAAATTCGCCTGCGAGTGATGAGCAACTGCCGTCATGATCCGCAAGGCTGTTTTGACTGTTTCACTCGCTTCGCGCCATGGGGATTCCGAATTGGAACTCGGTGTGCTGGTGGAGGCAAGGTAAACAACAGTTTCAATGTCGAAAAGAGCAGATTTTGGATCTGCCAAAAATTGCTCTAGGCTCAGCGCATTCGTCCCAGATGCATGCGCTTCCAGAAATCCCACATCGGGGGTACGCGAAACAACGCGAATAGATATTCCCCTAGCATGAAGATAAACTGCAAGGTTTTTTCCAATAAATCCAGTGCCCCCTAAGACCAAAATCATTGGCGGCTGCCTGTGCTGGAATACATCGAGTGGCCGTAATCCAGCAGCGGATGCCTGCGAGTAAGTGACTTGTTCGCCGCAGCTTTTACGGTCTGTGAGCTTTCCTGTCGCCTCTTAAACAACACTGTTTTTGGCACAACCTTGTGAATATAACCTGCCGCAACCGTTTCGCAGTTCCAGTGCCAGTCTTCAAAGGCATAGCCACCGGTCATATCGCGGTCACAAAACGGAATTTCACGATAAATCTTCGTAGGACAGACACATAGCGCATCCCAGTAATTGGCGACGCGCAACACCTCAAGCCGGAAGTCAGGGCTTTCCTGATCCACATGAGTAAAAATTGTCGCCTGACTTTCGAAGAAGTAGTTGTACTCAGGATGTGCAATATGAGTCTTGGGGCTATTTTTTAGGAACGTGAGCGCCTCTACCAGCCAGTTTTCTGACCAAAGGTCATCGGCGTCCAAAAACGCGCAATACTTGCCATTAGCCTTGGCTACGGCACCATTGCGGACCTTACCTTGATCTGCCACGTCATAGACATCAACCGCCACCGCATCCTGCTTATAGCTATGAAACAGCTGTTCGGTCCGCGTATCTGGGCGGTCGAGACACAACAGCGGCTCAACCTTGAAGCCCGCAGCTCGAGCCGCCTCAATAGCGGCCCAGAAAGAGCGCAACGAGGCGACGGCAATGTGCCCCTCGCGATGGCCCGTAATGATGCATGTCAGATCACAATTCATAAGTGGTCACCATTTTTTTGATGCTATTGATATAGTCCTCTGGCGCGAATTGATCGGCAATGCGGGTTTGCAATGATCGCGCCCGCACCTCGGCCCTTTCAGGGTTAGAGGCCATTTCTGTCAGTGCCGCGCTATAACCGTCTACATCTCTGAAATCATCAATTAGCCATCCGGTTGTATTATCAAGCAATTCTGCAATTCCGCCTACATTGGGAGCAACAATCGGCAATCCAGCGGTAGCCATGTCCAACAGGATCGTGGGTAATCCGTCCCATTGCGCAGTATACAGAAAGCCCGTGTAGGGAGTGTTTAGAACATCTTGAAGGTCGGAATAGGTGCCTTTAAAATTGATATTCTCAGGCGGATCATATTCGCCAAATTCGGTCTTGCCCAGAACCGCCTTACCGTACACATCGAATGTCATGCCCGGGTTTGCCCTTGCAATAGCAATCAAAATGTCGACACGTTTTTGCGGATCGAACCTTCCCGCCCAGAGAAAATGTCCTCCCTCATTGCGGCGCGCCTTACGGCTGGTAATCGTGACTTTGTCGGAAATTGGGGTGTAGAGCGGTACGACCTGCGCTCCTTCCGGCAATAGGTTAAATCCCAGCCGATCCGAGATATCATTTGCCAAAGCTTTTGTATCGGTCAAAAGCAGGTGGTGGTAATCTGCCGTTTTACGCATCCACTGGATAGGATACCCAACGCGGTCCCCTTTGATATTTTCGTCCGATGTGAATAGATAAGTCACTATTTTGAATTCGTGGTGCAACTGCCTCCCAAAGAGATCAATTGCCTCCCACATTAGACGGCTATTGACGTTGATGATCGTTTGACAAGCCACCCCGCGCATCACGTCTATTAGCGCACGGATTTTCTGCTCAGGACCAAGGTTCGCTATTTCTTTGGATACGTCTAAAACATCCAGTTTATCCGAGAACCAGTCGATGTACTCTTTCTCCGAACTATCTGTGGTAATCACCAAAATTTCAGATGGATCGCGCACTTGCGCTAGAGCATTGGCAAAGATGGATGCGACGCGGCTGGCACCTGACATGCGCACATGCGGAACAGCCACAACATATCTATAGGTTTTACCTCCCACTTTCGCACGTAGCCTTTCTACCGCACCCGCCGCAGGCAGTGTCCACTTTAGCGGCGAGGTAATACGCCGAGGCGTAACAGGCTGGGCAACCATCGGCTCCAAAAGCTTGGCTTTGGCAACCTGTGCGCACATCTCCGCATCGTTCTCGAAAAGATCAAGGATTTTTACGTCCTCTACTGTCGCAGATGCTCGCCTTTCACGCATGCCGTGCTTAAGATAATGAAGATAGGGGTTCAAACTTTTAAGATGGACATCTTTATTATTACGCAGGTAGTAGGAAACGGAAAAGTTCGGATTGGGATCGCGCATTTCGATCCATCCCAGAGTCATAAAATGTAGCAATGGATCGGTCGCGCGCTTCATCACTTCTGGATTTTTTTCAGCATAATAGTTTGCGTCAAAATGCGCCCCGACAATTTGTATGTCTTCCTTGCTAGGCATATTAGACGCAATGATCACGGGCCGCCGACCGTGTTCATCTTCCATATATCTATCTGCCCAATACATCACACTATCATTGCTCAGAGTATGCTTTGGATTGTCCAATTCTACGTTTTCCTGGCAAGCGAGGAAATGTAGAAATGGATTTGTGGCAGATCCTTTCAGATCGGGGTTGCGCTGGACGTAATCGACAGGATCGAACCAATTATTAGGACGGCGGTTTTCGCGCCATCCGTACTTTTCATAGTGCTCCAGAATATCCATATTCGAGGCAGCAACGTCAGGGTTTTGTGATAGATAATAGGGAGCATCAAAACCTTGAAAAAAGCGTGCCCTCTTTTTACTATTAATTTTGTTCGAGGCTAGACTTTTCTCGGCCGGCGCGGTTCTATGTGTGTTTTTTGCAGCTTTATTTCGGTTAAAAAATAATTTCATATTTTATTTGCCAAGTTTTTTATCTAGGGGATGGGCTTGCGTGCCATTTTACGTTGCAAATGTCCACCCCCTCCCTTTTTTGCCTCCAATCCATACATTGGGGTGTCCGCGGCAAGAAAGCATTAGCCACTTTGGGGTCTTTTCCGGTTGAGGGCAAAATGACACTCCAAGGGCTTTCACCGCTTTTTTGTCAATAGCAGAGTAAAAAGGGAGCAGGATAATCCCCCCGACCGGAACAAACTCGGCTTTCTATCTCTAATGTTTTGATTTATCTCTAAACGTCCAATCCGATGTTTATTTTTTTAAGGGAAATACAATGAAAGTAGTAATCCTTGGCGGCGACGGTTTCTGCGGGTGGCCAACCGCCTTGCACCTGTCCAATCTCGGCCATGAAGTTATTATAGTCGATAACTTGAGCCGGCGGGAGATTGATATAGAGCTAGAAGTCGATAGCCTGACGCCCATTCGCCCCATGGGTGAACGTCTTCGTGTCTGGAAGGAGCTCACAGGCAAAGAGATTAAGTTTTTCAATTTTACTGTAGGAAAACAATACCATCGGTTGTTAACACTATTGCAGGATGAAAAGCCCGACGCCGTTGTACATTTCGCGGAACAGCGAGCGGCCCCCTATTCTATGAAATCGAGCGCTCACAAGCGGTATACGGTTTCCAATAACATCAATGCCACCAATGATACGCTGGCAGCTATCGTAGAATCTGGCCTGGATATTCACCTGATCCATCTAGGTACAATGGGTGTTTACGGCTATGGTACGGCGGGTATGAAAATCCCCGAAGGGTATCTTAAAGTCAAAATGGATACACCGGCTGGCGAGAGCGAACAGGAAATTCTCTATCCAACCAACCCTGGGTCTATATACCACATGACCAAAAGCCAGGATCAACTGTTGTTCGCATTCTATAACAAGAACGACGCGGTAAAGATCACAGATTTACATCAGGGCATCGTCTGGGGCACCCAAACCGCAGAAACCAAGATGGACGAACGGCTGATTAATCGCTTTGACTATGACGGCGATTACGGCACCGTTTTAAACCGCTTTATCATGCAGGCTGCCGTGAACTATCCGATGACGGTGCATGGCACAGGTGGACAAACGCGAGCTTTCATTCACATTCAGGACACTTGTAGTTGCATTGAGTTGGCCCTCAATAATCCGCCACAGCCTGGTGAGCGTGTGAGCATACTGAACCAAATGACCGAAACCCATCGGGTCCGTGATCTGGCACAGATGATAAACACCTTGATGGGGGCAGAAATTGCCTATCTCGAAAATCCCCGCAACGAAGCCGAGGAAAACGAATTGCATGTTGTAAATGACCGGTTTCTTGGATTGGGGCTGGAACCCAAAAAACTCGAAGGCAGCTTGATGGAGGAAGTCAAAGAAATCGCTGAGAAGTATTCTGAGCGTTGCGACACTACCAAAATTCCTTGTGTATCAACTTGGCGCTGACCAATTAATTTAAAGCCATCCTCCGCCTATTTTTTGGGGCGGGGGTCGGCTGTAGTCTTGAAAACATAGAGCCGCATAGTGAAAAAATCCCTCTCCAAATTCCATAGTTTTTTGGCAAAATCCTTGATGCAATTGGGACACGCCAACAAGGCTTTGTCCGTATTGGACGCGGCGTCTGGTTTGGCACCGCAACACGCCAACCTTTATTTCATGGCGGGAAATCTGCTCGCTCAGAAAAAAAATCTCGGAAAAGCTGCTCATGCCTATCGGCAGGCTATATCGCTTAATAGTGCGGTTGAGAGCTATCACTTAAAACTGGCTCATGCGCTTATTGGGGAAGGCCAATCTGAGCCCGCAATTGCGTCTTTGAAGGAAGCCTTGCTCATTGAACCTCGCAATATGATATCCGCCAGGACTCTGGGTTTTCAGTATCAGAAAACTGGGCAGCTTGATGAAGCGGAAAAAATGTTTCGAAGGGTACTTACCAAACACCCAAGCGCGCCCGTCGTTACGAGAGCACTTGCCGATGTTCTTGATTACCAAGGTAAAAACGCGGAGGCCATTGCGCTTTTAAACGGCGAGTTGGCACGAAACAATAACCAAGCTGACCTGCACGATAGATTAGGTAGAATTTTGGCGATGACTGGGCAGTTAAACGCAGCAGATACCGCGTTTGAGCAGGCAAAAATTATTGATTGCGAAAATCTTTCCGCAGATAGTGCTCCGTTTGACACAGCAGAGTTGGCTGTGCAGGAGATTGAACGCTTCTGTGACGAGAAGGCTAACACTGCGGTAGACATTCAGCAGTGTCTTCGTGTGCTCACGCGCCCAGGTGCGGACGGGTGGGCGCACGACGTGATAAAAATATTAGCCTCCGAGCCGCAAAAATTAGCGCCGGGAGATGAAAGCTGGCCTGTTGGGCGAAACAGAGCTGATTATACACATATTTCTGTAACTCCTCGACCTGGCACGGAAAATAATCCTCAAATTTCGATAATAATTCCTGTCTACGAAGTTGGCCAGGATAAATGGCTACGTGAGTGTATAGAGAGTATTCTGATCCAAGACCGAGGCGAAGACTGGGCAGAGATTATCGTTGTAGACGATGGGTCTAAAAGCCCAGTTGGTGGAGACATAGCCAAAGAATACGGACCTCGTGTCAGGTATCATTACAATTCACCCAACCTTGGTCTCCTTCCTAATCACAACAATTGTTTGAATATGGCTCGTGGTGACTTTATTCATTTTGTTCATCAGGACGACCTAGTTGAGCCTGGGTTTTATGACGCTGTCTTAGATCCTATGCTAAAGCAAGATGACATTGTTGCTTCTTTCTCTGGCTGGAAAAATGTCGATGCAAACGGAAACATCTCCGGCCTACGGCGAATAGAACGTTTACAAGCGGGGTGTTACCCCAACCTTTTGCAGCGATTAGGAGTCACTACGTGCTTGATGTTTCCTGCAATCATTGTTCGTCGGTCCGCCTATGAAAAAGTGGGCGGGTTTTCACCGTCGTTTGGTTTTATCTTTGATTTGGATATGTGGGCGCGCTTGGCGGCGCTTGGCCCAGTTTGGTATGAGCCCAGACCTTTGGCAATTTACCGGGGGCACGATGGATCGGCGACCCATACCTTTTCCAAACTGGAACAATTGATTGACCGGATGCGTGTAAGAGGAAGAATTTTGTCAAATTTGCCCCCTTCGCTTCGATATACAACTGCGCGAACAGGGTTTGATATTTTACTTCAAATCTGCTGGTGGTCGCTTTTGGTAGAACCGGACAAGTTTGAGGACGCCGATTTAAAACGGACCCTAGATTTCTTGACCCAGAATTGGACTACAAAAGAACAAAAAAATCGGATAGAAAAATCAATACTACAGCGGCGTGTATGTTAAATGTATCACCGAACAGGGCCGTTTAGGAAAAATTTCATTGCTCTATATGAAAGATAACTATCATGGCTGAAAATCCGTATAGTCATTTACCTGACAACCGCTTCTGGAAGCGCGCTGTTGCGACTAAATCTCCATTTAAACTCTCAGAACTCTACACTAAAAAATTTACCATTAGCAGAACCGATTACATTGCAACCGCTGGAAGCTGCTTTGCGCAACACATCGCTAAACGGCTCCAAAATAGTGGTTATCTGTATGTGACCTGCGCCCCAAGTTTCCTCCAGCTTGCGCGGAGTCCTTAGGGTTAAATCTTTGACCTCATGCAGCCATCTTGTTCATCGCTTTTCTCTGCAGAAATTCCATCTGTCGGCGTTAGGTTCGCCAAACCTGAATGTGGCCTGCGCCAGTTGTAGTCCTCCTGCCATTCTTCCAGTGTGACGCTGGGTCATGAACTCATAATAGAGGAGTGAAGTGGTCCGGCCAGAGCTATAGCCGAAAGTTGGTGACGGCTTGATCAGGCGGTGTCTTTAAATTGCTTGATCCCTTCAATGATCTCAGGCATCCGTGTCAATAGCGGAGTAAAAAGGGACGCTAGATTTCTTGACCCAGAATTGGATTACAAAAGAACAAAAAGACCGTGAAAACAAATCGACATTACAACGGCGTACGTGAGGAACATCCATAGTAGTTGCCAATTAGTCGAAGAGTTGGATCACTACTGCCAAATCGCCTCAAAATTAGTTCTGAACTTGGAAATTTTTGGATCAATTAGGGAAATAAAATTCAATGACCACAGCTAATACGTCGCATACAATTATTTTTGTCGGAGGAGCTCCGCGCTCTGGCACTACGATTACCCATCAACTACTCTGCACCTCTGAGTTGACCAACAAATATATTCCAGAACCTCTTTTTTTACGGTCGATTGTGGACTCTTATTATCTAGGCGTTGAGAATTGGGCCAAGCACACTAACCCATTTTTCGCAGAAAATGAGCATTTTCGAGCGCATCTCGCAGGCCATCTTTTGGCATCTATCAATCATATCAGCAATACTGTGAAGAACCCCCCTATCCTCACACTCAAGGATCCGCTTTTAACGCCGGGATTCCCAGCGTTGCGTTACTTGTGCCAGCCTCACGCAAAATTTGTTACTGTCATTCGTCACCCATATCATGTGGTTAGGTCCCGCCAAGAGGTGATGCACAAAATGAATCTACCCTTTGACGCCCAATCGGTGCACGCACTGGCAACGGAATATATGAGTACCTATCAACATATTGATAAGGACCCATATTTGTCTGAAGTAGAGTACTATTTTAAGTATGAAGATCTGATAGCCCCAAATACCATTGAAGAGTTGCGTCAATTTACCGGACTTTCAGATATTAGCGTAGAAAAAATAGGGGTGAACGAGACTTTTCTGGACGATGCATGGTTTTCGCCTAAGTATGGAAGCAAACTTGACACCCTTAATCGCCTAGATCCGTTGGCACCAGAATTCCGAAAGATTGTACGCGAAATTTGTGCGCCAATAATGGAGCGTTTTGATTATAGGGACGACATCTAGCCATCGGTCCGCGACAAATGCTAATATTAATTTCCCGCGCTGCGGCCTTATTACCCCGAAAATTAAGTGGTATCAAAAATGAAGATAGAGAAAACTGAATTATCAGATAATGTTATTATCACGCCTAAACGTTTTGGCGACCATCGCGGTTTTTTTAGTGAGAGCTTTTCTCAACGTGACTTTGAAGCTGCTGGCTTGTGCTATACGTTTGTCCAAGATAATCATTCATTGTCGTCCCAAGTAGGAACCGTTCGCGGGCTTCATTTTCAATCACCGCCGCATGCCCAAGATAAATTGGTGCGGTGTAGCAGGGGAAGGTTGTTTGATGCGGTTGTTGACGTCCGCAAAGGGTCTCCCACATATGGGAAATGGGTGGGAGAGATTCTCAGCTTTGAAAATGGGAAGCAATTGTTGGTTCCTAAGGGCTTTCTTCACGGATTTATGACCCTGGAGGCAAATACTGAGGTCGTTTATAAATGCAGCGACTATTATGTACCTGATTGCGATGGATCAGTCCGGTGGAACAGTTGTGGCGTAGCATGGCCTATAGATACTGCGGTGCCGGTGCTTTCGGAAAAAGACACGACGGCACAGGAGTTTGTCTCCTTTGACAGCCCATTTGATATGTGAACTTCGTCCTTGTTCCCGGACATTGGGGTACTTTACCCTCAGGTTTATCTACGCCGCGAAAAGTGGCTCAATCCCAGAAACATCAACCACTTTAGACGCTACGGACATGTCATAGTTGGTTTGCATGTTCATCCAGTAAACTGGGGTCGTGTTGCATGCGCGGGCAAGGCGAAGAGCCGTGTCCGGTGTCACGCTGGTCACCCCCTTCACAAGCCGCTCGATCCGCGTGCGGGGAACGTCCAGACGACGTGCAAAAGCAATCGCCCCCATGTCCAGAGGATCGAGGTAGAGTTCTTTCAGGACTTCGCCAGGGTGCATTGGCTCTTTAAGCAGGCTCATAGTGCTTCCTTTTAATGATAATCGATGAACTCAACATCGGTGGGGCCCGGTGTTTGTCAAACAAGTTGTCCGCCGATTTCATGCAGCGTCTCTAATTTCAGGGACGCTAATTTCGTTTTCGGGGTTGAGCCAGACTGGTCCGGCAGGTTGCCAGTTTCGGGTTTTTCCTGACCAGCGCTGCGGGTTTTGCGCCCGAGCAGTTGCATAGAGAATGGCACGGTTTGCCAATGTCTCGCGATCAATTCCGCCGTGGCGCGCGTTGGGCGTGACGAAGCGGATTGCGCTGTGCAAGTGTTCGTCGTTGTACCAATCGGCGAAGGATTTCACCCAAGCTTGCGCATCGGCTTTGCTGGAAAAACCTTTGCTTGGCCAGTTTGGGCGGTATTTGAAGGTCCGAAACAGGGCTTCAGAGAATGGGTTGTCATTGCTGACGCGCGGGCGGCTGTAGGACGCCGTGATGCCCAGCTTTTCCATAGTGGTTTTCATCGTGGCACCTTTCATGGGGCTGCCGTTGCGGTGTTTGTCAAACAAGTTGTCCGCCGATTTCATGCAGCGTCTCTAATTTCAGGGACGCTAATTTCGTTTTCGGGGTTGAGCCAGACTGGTCCGGCAGGTTGCCAGTTTCGGGTTTTTCCTGACCAGCGCTGCGGGTTTTGCGCCCGAGCAGTTGCATAGAGAATGGCACGGTTTGCCAATGTCTCGCGATCAATTCCGCCGTGGCGCGCGTTGGGCGTGACGAAGCGGATTGCGCTGTGCAAGTGTTCGTCGTTGTACCAATCGGCGAAGGATTTCACCCAAGCTTGCGCATCGGCTTTGCTGGAAAAACCTTTGCTTGGCCAGTTTGGGCGGTATTTGAAGGTCCGAAACAGGGCTTCAGAGAATGGGTTGTCATTGCTGACGCGCGGGCGGCTGTAGGACGCCGTGATGCCCAGCTTTTCCATAGTGGTTTTCATCGTGGCACCTTTCATGGGGCTGCCGTTGTCGGCGTGCAGCACCAGCGGACGCATGAGGCATCCTTCAGCCATTACAGCCTTCCTAATCAGTGTCGCAGCATGCTCTGAACTCTCACGATCATGGACCTCCCAGCCGACAATCTTGCGGCTGTAGATATCCAAGATCAGGTAGAGATAAAAGAACATACCCGCGACTGGCCCAGGCATCCAGGTGATGTCCCAAGTCCAGACCTCGCAGGGCGCATTTGCCCGGTAGCTGGTGGGTGGTTTGCGTTTGGTGGGCGGTTTGGCGCGGCCCCGATGATGCTGCTGCCCCTCTGCGCGCAAGATGCGGTAGAAGCTTGATTCAGAGGCTAAATATCGCCCTTCATCCGCTAGTTTAGGCACGATTTGACTGGGTGGAAGGTCGGAAAACTCCTTTGAATTACAGGCTTCCAGCACGGCTGCGCGTTCAGTCTCGCTTAACTTATTAGCCGGTTCCGGACGCTGGACGAGGGGGCGTTGATCCGACCGAACCACACCTCCTTTTGTCCAGCGTCGAAAGGTGCGCTCACTGATTTGAAGCACGCCGCACGCTTTGAAATGCCGTGCACCAGCCACGACAGCCTCGTTGATCAGATCAACGGCGGTTTGGCGATCTAGGGTGCTGATCATGCGTC